>CAUQAL010000109.1:0-2665 GCA_963515985.1 uncultured Granulicatella sp. | reverse complement strand
AACCTATGCTATAATCAAGCAAAAAGTATTGGAATAAATTAGGAGACAGAATGTTGAAATTATTGAAAATTGATCGATTACTATTGGAAACGACAAAACTTCCTATGGTAAAAATTGATAGAGAATTATTTTTAAGAAAAGAACTAAGAGATCGATATCGTCCAGAAGTAGTTGAATTAGCAATTCAATATAATCCGGCTTATGCAGGAATTCCAGTAGAAGAGATTAATCAAATTGCAAAGAGTTGTATTAAAGGAGAGGCTACTCAAGTAAGTACGATTTCTGCAGCAGCGGGACTTCCAGGTGGTTTTGCGATTCTTGGATCACTCCCAGCAGATTTGGCGCAATATTTTGCTCATATTTTACGAGTGTTGCAAAAGTTAATTTATTTATATGGCTGGAGTGAACTGAATTTTGATACCAAAGAAATGAATGACGAAACGAAAAATTTACTCATTTTATTCATTGGAATCATGTTTGGGGTTAATAGTGCAGTAAACACGGTTCATGCTTTATCCGCGCAAATTGCTAAACAAGTTGCAAAAAAATTACCTCAACATGCATTTACAAAAGGATTCATTTATCCAATCGTTAAAAAAATTGCATCCATTCTTGGAGTTCAAATGTCTAAAAAAATTTTCGCAAATGGAGTGTCCAAAGTTGTTCCAGTAGTTGGTGCAGTAACTTCTGGAGCATTGACGTATATTACTTTTAATGCCATGGCAGAAAAATTAAGAAAACATTTAGCAAAAGATGATTTGGCAAATATTGAAATTTATAAAGAAAAATCAGATCCTCTAGTAATAGATGCTGAAATTATAGAATAATAATTGAAAATTGTATCCCTCTGTCGAATGATGGAGGGATTTTTTATGGAGTATCCGCCAATTTTTTTATCTCAAATTGCAGTTTATAATTCTTGCAATGATAGCGTTTAAATGATATGATGGAATACCTGTTGTTATGGGGATTTAATAGATTTTTTCGATTAGATTTTTTGTTTAAAAAATTATGTAAATTTCTATTGAACACTCTAGCAAAGGTCTTTAAAAATTGTATCATTCCACTAAAGAAATTTGTAGCCAAACAGTCAAATAAAAGTGGTTATGAACGTTTTCAAAATTCAAAATGATAACCGTTTTTTCGGAATAAATCCTAAATTGTTTAGAAAATAGTATAAAATAATGATTGATTTTTAAAATTTTCTTGACAAGTAAAAAAAGATATGTTAAATACTTGACGGTTATTTTTTGAAGGATTTTTGAAACGCCATTTTTCAAATTTTCTTTGGAAGAGAAAACTAGAAGGGAAGAATTATAAATGACACAATTTGATACACCAGAATACTTAGCGAAAGTGGATGCGTGGTGGCGCGCAGCTAACTATATTTCAGTAGCACAAATGTACTTGAAAGATAATCCACTATTACGTCGTCCTGTACAAAAAGAAGACGTTAAATTACATCCAATCGGACACTGGGGAACAATCGCAGGACAAAACTTTATTTACGCACACTTAAACCGTGCGATTAACAAATATGACTTAGATATGTTCTACATTGAAGGTCCTGGACACGGTGGACAAGTAATGGTATCTAACTCTTACTTAGACGGTTCTTATACTGAATTATATCCAAATATTACGCAAGATGAAGCTGGCTTCAAACAATTGTGTAAAATTTTCTCATTCCCAGGAGGAATTGCATCACATGCTGCTCCTGAAACTCCTGGTTCTATTCACGAAGGTGGAGAATTAGGTTACTCATTATCTCACGCAACAGGTGCTATCTTAGATAACCCTAACGTAATTGCTGCTGCAGTTATCGGAGATGGAGAAGCAGAAACAGGCCCATTAGCAGCTGGTTGGTTCTCAAACACATTCATCAACCCTGTAAATGATGGTGCTGTACTTCCAATTCTTTACTTAAACGGTGGTAAAATTCACAACCCAACAATTTTAGCTCGTCGTACTGATGAAGAATTAACTCAATTCTTTAACGGTTTAGGATGGGATCCAGTATTCGTTGAAGGAACTGATCCTGAAAAAGTTCACCCATTAATGGCTGAAAAATTAGACGAAGCAATTGAAAAAATTCAAGCAATCCAAAAAGAAGCTCGTGCTAAAAAAGCTGAAGAAGCAACAATGCCTCATTGGCCAGTATTAGTAGTACGTACACCAAAAGGATGGACTGGTCCAAAAGAATGGAACAGCGAACCAATCGAAGGTGGATTCCGTGCTCACCAAGTTCCAATTCCAGTATCAGGTGAATCAATGGAACACATCGATGCATTATTAGACTGGTTGAAATCATACCGTCCAGAAGAATTATTCGATGAAAACGGAAAATTAGTAGAAGAAATTGCTGCTATTTCACCAAAAGGTGACCGTCGTATGAGCATGAACCCAATCACTAATGCAGGGGTTGTAAAACCAATGGAAATTACTGATTGGACGAAACATGCAGTTGATACTTCAACTCCAGGTGCTATCCAAAAACAAGATATGATTGAATTTGGTAAATTTGCAGCTGACTTAGTAAAAGCTAACCCTGAAAACTTCCGTATTTTCGGACCAGATGAAACTAAATCTAACCGTCTAAACGAAGTATTTAAAGCAACGAACCGTCAATGGGTTGGTCGTCGTGATGAAAGCTATGATGAATGGA
>CAUQAL010000108.1:0-2690 GCA_963515985.1 uncultured Granulicatella sp. | reverse complement strand
GTGCAGTTACTTGCATTTCTACTTGTTGTTCTTTTTGTACAAATGGTAAACGATTTTGAATCGTAGCAGGAGCACGATAGACTTTTTCATCTACCAATAGGTAGTAAATCGTATTTCCATTGATAACAACACCTTGAATATCTTGGACTTTACCTGTCACACTTGTTAAATGATCATCGCTGTCTGTTCCAACTTGTTCCGTTGGTGCAGATTGTTCATATTTTTGAATTAAACGACTCACACTTGTTTCGACATAAACATTTTGATAATTTTCTACATCGATTAACGCATATTTTTTAATCAGTCCTGAACTATCTTTTAAAGATAGAATATACATTGGTTTACCATTTAAACTGATTAGTAGTGGGAACGTTGCTTTATAGCCTGTTTCTTGAACACTACCTTCTGCCGAACTCATTGCTGAGAACTCTTCTGCTGCTGATACTGGATACATTTTCGCTTCTTTTGTACGAGTATTGACTAATACGAATCCAATATTTGAATTATCTGAAGCTACCGAAGTAATTCCTGTATATAGGTAAATATCATCATTCATCGGTAAGTAATTATACCCTTTTGTAGGAACTGTCACTCCTTTTTTAGAGAAAATCGTATTCCAGAATCCTAATTTATATTTTCCATTCATTTCCAACTGATGTAAAATTAATTCCGCACTATACACACGATCTACCCAATGAGGAATTTCTTGTAAATTATAATGCTTACTTTCACCTGTTAAAGCATTCACCGTAATTAAACCATTCACTTCAGGTTCTCTTAAGAAAAAATTACGACTATAAGTTGAAGCAATATAATATGGTGTCCCTTCATCATCAACTTCAAAACTTGGACTACCAAATAAAGTAAATGGATGATGGAAACGTAAGTGACGATGAATATTACGGTTGAAATACTCTGCTTCACTATAACGAATTGGTTGACTTGGTTTCTTCACTTCTACATCTCCAGTAACCATATCTACTTGCATATAATTTGGAATTCCATCTTGATGATTAGAGAACCATTTCCAAAATCCTGCATATTTTAATGGAGAGACACGATACGGATGATTTTGAATATTAATTTGCGTATAATCTTCTGCCACTTCGAATTGAGAAACTAGGTCTGTCAAAGCCCCGATTCTACGATTACCTAATCTTGAAGCTGTGTCACGATCAATTAATGGAATTTGTGTCACATCTGTCTTAGGAAAATCTGTCGCAAAGTCTGCATTTTGAACTTGAATCATTTTAGAATAAGATTCAGCAAAAAATAATGGAGACAAAATAAAATGACTTGCCACAGCAATAACGATTAAAACTCCAACTATTGATAATACAATTTTAGAAACTAAGTGACTTTTAGACTGGCTCACTTGCTCCCAAGAAAACTTACTAGTGCTAGTTTTAAAAGCAATACTAGCTCCTGTCACCCATTCAATGGCTCCAACTAATACTAAAATCAAGGCTAAAAACACCCAGAAAGCAGGTGAAGCATAATGAATTGGTGGTAAGTTTTTATAATAGTAAAGTGCAATGATAATTACTGCAATAACATATAAAATTGATTTTGAAAAATTTAATCGAAAACTCTTTCCTTGTTGATTTCTTGCACTTCGATTAGCACTATTGGTTACATCTTTCATTTGTATTCCCCCTTTTGTTGTCTTCATTATATGTTTATCTTTGGGAACTGTCCATACAACTTTGGGATGATTTTACTGTCTAGCGTACATTCTGATGTAAAATAGATTAAATTGCCATTTACACATAAAAAATACCGCCTCCCAAATTAATCATTGGAAAACGGTATTTTCTCTATGAAGCATTGACATTGGTGTGCTCTTTTGCGACTTTAATAGTTACATTAATGGCACTCATTGCCAAACTAATAGAAATCAAGACAAAAAAATAACACAGTTCTAACTTTGGATAGTTAGCGATGTTATGCGATTATCATACAAAAAATTTACTAAAATGTCAAATAATGTGAAATTTTTCGCTGTTCGCTATTATTTCCATTTCGTTTATGATACACTCTTGCCGTATAAAGTTTTAAAGCGGTGGCAATCTCTATAAAGGTAGGTGATGCTTATGAGCATCTTCATTAAATCTATCGAAAGGAGGTTGCACTTTGTCAGTCTATGAAGCGTTGACATTGGTGTGTTCTTTTGCGACTTTATTAGTTGCATTAGTATCGCTCATTGTCAAACTAGTAGAAATGATAACAAAAAAATAACACCGCTCATAACTTTGACTGATTGAGTGGTGTTATTATATTCTCATTAGCCACCGTCTTTTCAACGGTCTACAGTAGAGTCGAGTTCCCGCTCGGCTCTTTTTGTATCTTTATTATACCAAAAACAAAATGAATTGCAAATTTCTGTAATTCCAAGGCTTCGTTTACAATCAAAAATATGTAATTCTATCTCATTAAGCACATATTGCAAACACAGACAATTCTGTCTCATTAAAACACAAGCTTTTCTCTCATAACAATCCTACCTGTGACTAGCTACCACCCTCACTCCACAAAAATAGTCGCCTCATTCCTCAGAAATCGGCGACTCCAATCTATCTACTATTGTAAATCTTTTGAGTTTGTCATAATCGCATCAATTAAACCATATTCCAAAGCTTCTTGAGCTGTCATATAGTTATCACGATCTGTATCTTTCTCAATTGTTTTAA
>CAUQAL010000107.1:0-2719 GCA_963515985.1 uncultured Granulicatella sp. | reverse complement strand
TTATAGCATAGGTAGTATCTTTTTGTCTTTTTTTCGTACATTGTTTCAAATAAAATTTGAGACCAAGGCTCAAATTTTAGCCATGAGACCGCAGGTCTGCTGGCGTCCTTCACTACATTAGAAAGTTATCTTATATTTATTCTTCATTTAAAAACTCTAATAACACTTCAGAAAATGCTTCTGCGTATTGGAAAATAGAACCATGCCCCGCATTTGGATAGATAATCAATTCACTTCCAGCAATTTTTTCGTGCATCTCATATGAATTTTGAGTTGGAACTTGTAAGTCATTATCCCCATTTACAATTAAAGTTGGCTGAGTTATAAAAGAAAGACTATCCTTTTCATCTTGTCCCCAACGTTTAATCGATTTTAATTGAGTTAAAAATCCTGGAACATTCATTTCTTTGTCCGTATTTTCTTTCGTTCTCTCACCCATACGATTCAATACTTTCATCGCTTCTTGGTATCCTTTTTCATCATGATTATAGAAAATATAACGTTTTGGATCTACTCGATGTAACATTGCTTTAAACATAAAACGGAATGTTTTACTAGTGACTTTATCCATTTCAAGACCACCTCGTGGACCAGTTCCTGCTAATACTAAACGATTAACTAAAGATGAATTTAAACGGACGATTTCTTGAGCAACCATTCCACCCATAGATAATCCTAATAAATTAATTCGTTCATAACCTAATGCTGTAATGATCTCAATAGCTTGCTCTGCCATTCCAGGAATTGTATCAGCAACTTTTCCCTGACTAGCTCCAACTCCAGGTAAATCCATTACGATAATATGATGGTTTTCTGCAATTAAATCTAATAATTTTGAATCCCAATTATCTAAGACTGCTGCTAAATGCGTAAGCATGACTAATGGAATGTCTGAATTTCCTTTTCCTAATTCTCGATAAGCAATTTGATTTCCTTTTACACTAATGAATTGATTTTTAGTTTGAATATAAGACATGTTATTTTTCTCCTTCAAATGTTAAAACTGTTTTTCCTTTTGAACGACCATTAGCTACTTTATCCAGTGCCTTATTGACTTCTTCAAAAGAATATACAGTATCAATGGATGGTTTAATTTTTAATTGTTCAAAAATATTTGCTACTTCTTGCAATTGGCGTCCGTTACTTTGAACAAAGATAAAGTGATAATGAATATTGTATTTTTCAGCTAATTTATCAAATTTACGTCCAGCTAACCAAAATAGTATTTGTTTCCATTTAGGTAAATTCATTCTTTTAGCAAAATCACCATTCGGCATTGCTCTTAACGAAACTAATTCTCCTCCTGGTTTCATAATTGACATTTGTTTTTCAGTTTCTGCACCACCTAGAGTATCTAAAACATAATCCACATTTTGTAATGTTTGAGTATAGTCTTCTGTCTTATAATCAATAAATCGATCCACTCCAAGTGCCATTACACGTTCTTTATTAGCTACGTCACCATTTGTAATAACGGTTAATCCCTTTGCTTTTGCAATTGGAATTGCCATTCCACCAACTCCACCAGTACCACCTGAAATAAAAATTGTCTTTCCTGCTTCTGCTTTCATTAATTCTAATGCCTGCATAATCGTCAAAGCTGTCAGTGGAATCGCTGCTGCCTCTACATCGCTTAAATATTCTGGAACTTTTGCTAAGGCTTCACTATCTACTGCAATATATTCAGCAAAGGCACCAATTGAGTCAAGTGGCAATCTAGCAAATACACGCTCCCCTAATTTAAAATTCCTTACTTGATTTCCTACTTCTTCGACTACTCCTACAAATTCATTTCCCGCTGTTTGCGGCAATGAATAAGGAACAATTAGTTTCACTTCTCCTCTTGAAATCATGTTATCTAACGGATTCACACCTGCTGCTTTTACTCTTACTAAAACTTGTTCACTAGAAATTTTTGGTTTTTCAATTTCTGTTATCGTTACTGTAATATTTTTTTTATGATATTTTGTATGTTGTGCTACCTTCATTTTGCTTCCTCTTCTCTCTTGTATCTTTAACAGATACATGTTTTCTAAAATATTACTGACTTATTTCTAAGTCAGCGTTTTGAATCTTTTGCTGTTTGATATAAATTATCGATAACATCTTTCAATGTTTTATTTTTTAATTCTCTTTCTAATTCTTCTTCTACATCAGAAAAAATAGGTGAAATAGCTCCTTCGATATATCTTCCAACTGGACAGTTTAAATTTCTATTTTGATGGACTGGGAATAAACTAATACGTTCTACTTCCTGTGTTGCAAAATAAATTTCTAATAAACTAAGATCTTTTGGAGATTTCGTTAATTCATATCCTGATTTTCCTTGCTGTGAAGAAATAATCTCTGCTTTTTTTAATAAAGCAATGACTTTACGAATATAACTTGCATTAGTTCCAACACTTTCTGCTAAAGATTGAGAACTTAAAATAGTACTACTCTCACTTATCATTGAAAGAATATGTAATGCAACTGAAAATTTAGTATCCATAATTCCACCTCTCTTAAAGTTGTATCTGATACAAGAACAAATTTACTCTATTTTGATCTTTAATGCAAGCATTTTTTCGAATAAAAATGACTTTTAAAATAGTAGCTAGGACGCAAGCAGCCAGCAAAGCTGTCTCATTGCTAAATTTCGAGCCTTGGTCTCGAAATTTCCTGTGAGGCTGGGCAAAAAGTCTCAAAAATAGAAGAAAGCACGTCCTGATTTTGACCG
>CAUQAL010000106.1:0-2843 GCA_963515985.1 uncultured Granulicatella sp. | reverse complement strand
AAAGAGACGACTTAAGTCGTCTCAAAAAAAGTCTAACTTTTTGGGGTCACTTCACTACTGGCTTTTTTCTTTTTATTTGTATCTATTCATGCGGTATGTCAATCGTTTCGTTTCTTTCCCACATTGGAATGCTGCACATTACAACTAGGAAAATAAAAGCTGATTGAATCCAAAATAGTGCTAAGTCGAAAATTCCGTGAACCGCAACAACGACTAAAAATGAAACATATAATCCAACAATGGGACGTTTTTGAGGTTGACGACTCATTTCGATTAAACTACGAACGGGCTTGATACTAGCGATGGCTAATAATAGAGTACCAATATATCCATAACTTAAAATCGTATCAATATAAATACTATGTGCATGTTCATGATAAATCGCACCAATACGTTGATAACTATGCATATACGTTAATGGTCCTTCACCAAATAATGGATTTTGTTTGAAAAGAGTAAATCCTGCATTCCAAATGGAAATACGTTCATCCATAGATGAATCTAATGTTCCCATTCGAACTCCAATATCATTTGAAAACAGGAAGAATAGTCCAATAATAAAGACGCCAACACTTAACCAAAATGCACGAGAACTTTTAATCGTTGTAAATAAATAAATAATAGCTCCGCAAATAATTGCAGGGAAAGCTGTTCTATTTTGCGTAAAGTTCAAACCGAATAAATTGATAAAACAAGCGATAATACAGATAACTTTCCATTTCCAATTTTTGGTTGTTGTGAAAAGGTAAAAACCAATCATAATACAGAAACAACAAATGATTCCGTAATAATTTGGATTAAAGAATGTAACCTCGGCACGGTTTTGATGCCAAACTTGCATATTCGGTGCTAAAAATGAGTAGTTGAATTTATGAACAATTTCAAAATGTTCTAAAAAGGCAAATAGCGCTGCAAATATACTTCCGAGTAAAATAGTCTGTAAGACAATATGGAAAAAATCTTGATTAATCCGTTTCTGGTAATACACGAAGAATATCGCAAACCATAAAAATAAAATGGAAGCTGCAATTCCAATTAAATTACTACTTACTACTGAGATAATCGTGCTATAAGCAATAAACGTTAATAACACTGGATAATTCAGTAGTTGTCTTAAAATATGTTTCATTTTTCCAGTAAAGATTAGTAGGATAAAATAAAACAAGAACAATGATAAAAACAAGTAAAACGGTAAGAAGATACTGACAATCATTAAATAGAGCGCCAAATCTTGATTTGGGAATCGCTTGATTTTATCAAGGATATACATTAGTTTCATAATAATTCCTTTCTTAAAATGAGAATACTCTCATATGAATGGTATGATATCTGACTCATTTTACCATTTTTCATTAAAATGGGGAAGATTTTTTAGCAGATTATAAGGTTTCTCATAAAAATCATTGGTTTGAGCAACATAGAAGACAAAAAACTGATGATAATGATATGATAATTGTAAATGAAATCGCATAGATATTTTAAATAAAGATGAAAGAGGGAAAGAACATGAGAGAATACGATATTATTGCAATTGGTGGAGGCAGTGGCGGTAGTGCAACGATGAATCGTGCAGCCATGCATGGAGCTAAAGCAGCTGTCATTGAGGGGAATATCATTGGAGGAACATGTGTAAACGTTGGATGTGTTCCTAAAAAGGTAATGTGGTATGGTGCTCAAGTTTCAGAAACATTAAAAAATTATGCAGCGGATTATGGATATACAATTGGAGAAACTTCATTTGATTTTAAAACTTTAAGAAAAAATCGTGAAGCTTATATTGAACGTTCACGTCAGGCATTTTCAAATAACTTCAATCGAAATGGAGTAGACTATATTGAAGGCTATGCTCGTTTCGTAGATAAAAATACAGTAGAAGTTAATGGTGAACACATTCGTGCAAAACACATTGTGATTGCGACTGGTTCATATGCTTTTATTCCAAATGTTCCAGGTAGTGAACTTGGAGGTACTTCTGATGATGTATTTGCATGGGAAGAATTACCAGAATCTGTATCGATTATTGGTGCAGGATATATTGCTGTTGAATTAGCGGGAGTTTTACATGCTTTAGGAGTAAAAACAGATTTGTTTGTCCGTAAAGGTGGACCGTTAAGAGGCTTTGATCAAGGGATTGTTGAAGTATTAGTAGAGGAAATGAAGAAAAATGGTCAACCATTACATACGCATAAAGTTCCTCAAAAATTAGAAAAATTAGATAATGGAGATATTCAAATTTACTTTGAAGATGGCACAACTCATACAAGTCAAAAAGTTATTTGGGCTGTTGGACGTAAAGCAAATATTCAACAATTAAATTTAGAAGCAGCAGGAGTTGAACTAACAGAACGTGGGTTTATTCAAGTAGATGAGTATCAAAATACAACAACACCAGGCATTTATGCACTAGGAGATGTTTCTGGTGAAAAAGAATTAACACCTGTAGCGATTAAAGCAGGTAGAACATTGGCAGAACGTTTATTCAATGGTAAAACAGTTGCGAAAATGGACTATGAATTAATTCCGACAGTTGTATTCTCACATCCAGCAATTGGTTCTATTGGCTTAACACAAGAACAAGCAGAAGCAAAATATGGTGCTGAAAATATTAAAGTATATCAATCAACTTTTGCTGGAATGTATTCAGCGATTACAGTTCACCGTCAAATGACAAAATTAAAATTAATTACATTAGGGGAAGAAGAAAAAGTAATTGGCTTACACGGAATTGGTGAAGGTATTGATGAAATGATTCAAGGATTCGCAGTTGCCGTTAAAATGGGTGCTACAAAAGCTGATTTTGATGCAACAGTAGCGATTCACCCAACCGCTTCAGAAGAATTTGT
>CAUQAL010000105.1:0-3008 GCA_963515985.1 uncultured Granulicatella sp. | reverse complement strand
AAAAGAGACGACTTAAGTCGTCTCAAAAAAAGTCTAACTTTTTGGGGTCACTTCAGTTATTGAAATGCGACCAGGATTTTTTGGATATCTAATGTTTTTTTGTTACAATAATAAAGAAAGAACGGAGGAGTATCATGCAAATTACTAAAATTGAAGTACAAAAGAAAAAACAAAATCGTTTTAATATTTACATTAATAATGAATTTGCTTTTGGAGTAGATGAAGCAACTTTATTAAAGTTTGCATTAACAAAGGGAACCGAATTAACACAAGATACAATCCGTGAAATTGAACAGGAAACACAGTATCAAAATGCCTACAAAAAAGCGTTGCATTTTTTAAACTTCAAGCTAAGAACAGCTAAAGAAGTATATGAAAAGCTCGAAAAGTTAGAAGTATCTGATGAAGTAATTAATCAGGTTTTGCAACAATTGATGGATCATGGATTTGTCAATGATCAGTTTTATGCAGAAACTTATGTACGAGAAAATTTTGTATTACAGAAAAAGGGCCCAAAAGCTGTAGCGTTTGAATTAAAGAAAAAAGGTGTGAATGATTCTATGATTCAAAAAGCTTTAGCGGAGTTTGATGAAGCAACACAATTAGATCAAGCAATAGAAATTGCTCAAAAATATGTAGACCGACAAGGAAATGCACCTGTTAAGACGGTGAAACAAAAAGTGTATGGCTTTCTAATGCAAAGAGGATATGATTTGGATATCGTACAATCTGTGATTTCAGAATTAACATTTGAAAAGCAAGAAGAGAATGAAGAAGAACTAGTGATGAAACAAGGTGAGAGAATTTTGAAAATTTTACTTTCTAAATATGAAGCGACATATTCACAAGTTTGGTATCAATTAAAAGGAAAACTATATCAAAAAGGTTTCAGTAGTTCTGCTATAGATGAAGCGATTGAAAAGTTAAAATGGGAGAGTGAAGAATGGATTTAGAGCAATATGGAATTAAAATGTGGTCTGAAGAGAAAATTGCTTCATTTCAGGAAAAACTATTAGCATGGTACGACAAAGAAAAGAGAGATTTACCGTGGAGACATTCGAATAATCCTTATCATATATGGGTGAGTGAGATCATGCTGCAACAAACAAGAGTAGATACAGTGATTCCGTACTACCATCGTTTCCTAGAAACATTCCCAACAATTGAATCTTTAGCAAATGCACCGGAGGAGTCCTTATTAAAGGTATGGGAAGGATTAGGATACTATTCAAGAGTCAGAAATATGCAAAAAGCAGCTCAACAAATTATCGACCAATATAGCGGTGAGTTTCCAAGTACAATGGAAGAAATTCAAACATTAAAAGGAATTGGTCCGTATACAGCAGGAGCGATTGCTAGTATTGCCTTTAATTTACCTGAACCAGCAGTGGATGGAAACTTAATGCGGGTAATTAGTCGATTATTTGAAATTGGATTAGATATCGGTAATCCAACTAATAGAAAAGTATTTCAAGTAGTAGCAGAAAAAATTATTTCAAAAGAACGACCTGGTGACTTTAACCAAGCGTTAATGGATTTAGGGTCAGATATTGAATCTCCAGTAACACCACATCCAGAAGATAGTCCGGTAAAAGAATTTAGTGCTGCATATATAAACGGAACAATGCATTTATATCCGGTGAAAATTCCAAAGAAAAAGCCAGTTCCAATGAAGTGGCAGGCATTTGTTATACAAAATGAAAAAGGACAATATTTACTAGAGAAAAATACTTACGCAGATTTATTAAGTGGATTTTGGCATTTTCCATTAATTAGAGATTATACCCCAACAAGAAAACAATTGAGTCTGTTGGAAGAAATAGCAGAGGAAGTAGAAGAATATCCTAATAAAAATATCCCGATGGAAAAACAGTTTGAATCGATCTATCAAATGAAGGTTCAAAAAATTAAAAAAATCAAAGGGGAAGTAAAACATATTTTTAGTCACCAAAAATGGGAAATTGAATTAACGAAATATAACATTGATTCAAAGCGAATAGTTGAAGAAATAAACGGAAGAGAATTAAGATGGATAGAAGCAGAAGAATTTATTAAAATCCCTTTTTCGAAAGTGCAAATGAAATTATGGGAACATGTTAGGTTACAAGAAGAATAATAGTTACTAGATATTCACACGAGCGATGAAATATGCTATACTACAATCGAATATGTATATAAAGAAAAGGGAGCTTTTCTAAAATCGATATAGAAGGTTGGACTCGTGATGCAAAATCCAAGAGAAGGAGAATTCATCACTGTCAAGAGTTATAAACATGATGGCAGTCTTCATCGTACGTGGAGAGATAGTATGGTTTTAAAAACAAGTGATCAAGCAATTATCGCTTGCAATGACCATACATTAGTGACTGAAGCGGATGGAAGACGTTGGCTAACAAGAGAACCAGCTTTACTTTACTATCATAAGCATTACTGGTTTAATGTAGTAACCATGATTCGTCAAAAAGGGATATCCTACTATTGTAATCTTGCTTCTCCCTATGTGTTAGATAAAGAAGCGTTAAAATACATTGATTATGATTTAGATATTAAAATATTCCCAGATGGTGAAAAAAGACTATTAGATGTCGACGAATATGAACAACACCGCCGACAAATGCATTATTCAAAAGAGATTGATCAAATTTTGAAAGCGAATGTGGAGATTCTAGTCGATTGGATTAATAATAAAAAAGGTCCATTTTCACCAGAGTATGTTGACTTGTGGTATGAACGTTATTGTCAACTAACCTATCGAAAACAATAGCTCAAGATAGTGTGAGTGTAAAAGTGTTTTGAAGTGAGTGCTTCAAAACACTTTTTTATAAAATATAAAAAAAGTTACAAAAAATACTTGCAAAGAATAAAAAGCTATGGTAAATTAATATCACTGTTAACGAACGTTCGCTTTTGAAGCGTCTGAAAAAAATAAAATTTAAAAATAAATTTTAAAAAGTAGTTGACAGATAAAAACGCCTATGATATTATATAGGAGTTGTCGCGATAAAGCG
>CAUQAL010000104.1:0-3241 GCA_963515985.1 uncultured Granulicatella sp. | reverse complement strand
TTTCCCTGAAATTTCTGATGAGATGATTAATGAAAATGGTGAAGTAGTTGTAGATGAGTTTTATCAAAATATGATTCATCAAATTGATCTTAATGATAAAGGGGAAAAATATTCTAAAGAAGAATTATTAAAAGAATTAGGGATTTTATCATGAAAGAATTCATTTTTAAACGTCCTGCTAAGAAATTTCTAAAAAAACAAAACAAAGAAACGATTCTAAAAATAACGAATGCAATTTATCATTTACCATATGGTGATGTTAGAAAATTAGCTGGATATGAAAATTATTACCGTCTAAGAGTAGGAAATTATAGGGTGATTTTCGATAATCAAAATAATATTTACATGATTGAAGATATAGGGAATCGTGGCGATATTTATAAACAATGGTGATAGTGATATATAGACTCCATAGTGAAAACTATGGAGTTTTTGTAGTTTAAAGTATAGTTTTAAACTATAACTATGGATAATAATTAGATAATTGACTAGAACAGTTTCTCCTGTTATCCTAAGTTCAGTTAAAGAAACGCACTGTGAAAAGGTGAATAGAGAAGGAAACTTGTTTAGAGAGTCTCGGTAGGTGAAAAGAGATCAAGATTGAATTTTTGAAGATGGCCTTGGAGTGTTAGATATTGAATGATTAAATATCTACGGGTAGCCCGATATAGCAAGAGTATAAATATACTCAAAGAGGGAATTATTGCGAAATAATTCTAAACCAAGGTGGTAATGCGAATTTTCGTCCTTGCAGTGAAAACTGTAAGGATTTTTTATTTTAGGAGGAATATATTATGACAAAACAACAAGCACCATTTAGAGTAGACCACGTAGGAAGTTTCTTACGTCCAAAAGAATTAGTAGAAGCAAGAGAAAAATTTGCAAACGGTGAAATTACACGTGAAGAATTAACAGCAGTGGAAGATAAAACGATTCAAGTAATTGTGAAAAAACAAATTGCTGCTGGATTACAAGGGGTAACAGATGGAGAATTCCGTCGTGCTTACTGGCATTTAGACTTCTTTTGGGGTTTTAACGGAGTAGAACATGTAGTGGGTGAACGTGGTTATTTATTTCATGGAATTGAAACAAAAGCTGATACTGCAGTACTTAAAGCACCGATTAATGGGAAAAATCACCCATTTGTTAAACATTTTGAGTTTTTAAGAGATTTAGTAAAAGAAGAAGATGTCATTGTTAAATTTACAATTCCTTCACCTTCACAATTTTATTTTGAATTAATTCGTACACCAGAACATGTTGCTGCTTGGGAAGCTGTTTATTCAACAACAGATGAATTATTTGAGGCTATTATTAAAGCTTATTCTGAAGTGATTCAAGATTTATATGATGCAGGACTTAGAACATTACAATTAGATGATTGTACATGGGGAGCTTTAGTAGACGATGGATTTACAAAACGTTTCCGTGAAGAGCGTCCATTAGAAGAGGTACGAAGAGAATTTGCTGCTCGTGCATTACGTTTAAACAATGGTGTCATTGCAAATGCACCTGAAGATTTAGTGATTAATACTCACGTTTGTCGTGGTAATTTCCATTCTACTTGGATTTCTCAAGGAGGATATAATAAAGTAGAAGATGAGTTACTAGGTGGGGAAAATGTAAATGCTTATTATTTAGAATTTGATACAGACCGTGCAGGGGACTTTAAACCATTAGCAAAAGTTGGAACAGAGAAAAAAGTAGTTCTTGGACTATTAACATCAAAATTTGCAGACTTAGAAGACAAAGATGAAGTCATTGCTCGAATTAAAGAAGCTAGTCAATATGTACCATTAGAAAATCTATACTTAAGTACACAATGTGGATTTGCTTCAACAGAAGAAGGAAATATCCTTACTGAAGAAGACCAATGGAAGAAAATTGCATTAATTAGCGAAATCGCACAAGAAGTTTGGGGAAAATAATCTTAGTATTATAAAACAAATAAAGGGCTATGGGGAGATTCATGTTAATCCATAGCCTTACATTTTTTTAGAAATGAAGTGTCATAATGACAGCATTTCAACGTACACCAGGTTCACCTGTGCGTGCAATTGCTTATTTACCAGAAGCTGAATAAAAGAAAAGAGGAATAAATATGTCAAATCATGAAAATTGTAATTGTTGTCAAAAAGCACCTTTCCGCTTAGATCATGTAGGAAGTTTTTTACGTCCAGAGCGTTTAAAAGAAGCTCGTGCAAAATTTAGTGCTGGAGAAATTACTGCTGAAGAACTAGAACGTGTAGAAAATGAAGAAATCATTGCTTTAGTTGAAAAAGAAAAAGAACTTGGACTTCAATCTATTACAGATGGAGAATTTCGCCGTGCTTTCTGGCATTTAGACTTTTTAGAAAACTTGGATGGAGTGGAATTAGTAGAAGTAGAACAATTCTCTGTTCAATTTAAAGATAAAGATGTAAAACCAAAAACTTTACGCATTGTTGGCAAAATTGATTTTTCTGAAAACCATCCATTCGTAAAACATTTCAAATTCTTAAAAGAACATGCAGAAGATACACCAGTTAAATTAACAATTCCATCTCCAAGTATGTTGCATTTAATTACACAAGTACGTGAGAAAAACTATGTCCCAATTGATCGTTACAAAGATAATGAAGCATTATTTTATGATGATGTTGTGGCAGCCTATCGTAAAGCTCTACAATGCTTCCATGACTTAGGATGCCGTAATATTCAATTAGATGATACAAGTTGGGGAGAATTTTGTGCTTTAGATAAGCGTGAAACCTATGAAGCACGTGGATTTGATTTAGAACAAATTGCTCGTGATTATGTAGACGTGTTAAACCGTGTAATTGAAGGAAAACCAGAAGATTTAGTAGTAAATATGCATATTTGTCGTGGTAACTTCCGTTCAACATGGTTCTCTAGTGGTGGTTATGAACCAGTGGCTCAAACATTATTCGGTCATTGCCGTGTAGATGGATTCTTCTTAGAATATGATAGTGATCGTGCCGGAGACTTTACTCCACTTCGCTATATTCAAGACCAAAAAGTAGTACTTGGATTAATCACCTCTAAATTTGGCGACTTAGAAGATAAAGATGAAGTGATTGCTCGTATTAAAGAAGCAAGCCAATATGTTCCTCTTGAACAATTATGTCTAAGTCCTCAATGTGGATTTTCTTCAACGGAAGAAGGAAATATTTTAACGATTGAAGCACAATGGGATAAATTAAAACTAATTGATGAAATTGTTCGTGAAGTTTGGAAATAA
>CAUQAL010000103.1:0-3255 GCA_963515985.1 uncultured Granulicatella sp. | reverse complement strand
TGTTTCAGAATTTTATAGTACTTTCTTCTATTTTTGAGACTTTTTGCCCAGCCTCTCTTAATTCATCACTTTTATCGTAATTTTTCTTCTTCCAAAATCCATTGCCTGTTGTACTTCCGGATAATGTAAATCAATTCGATTTCCTTTAATATCTCCACCTGTATCACCAGCAATCGCAATTCCATAACCTGGTACTTCCACTAAAGTACCTAAAGGAATTTGAGAAGGATCGACAGCAATAACATTAGGATTTGATCTTAAATCAATTCCCATTGCTGTATAATTACTTAATCCGGGTTGTTTATAAGAATAAGCGGTTGCTTCTGCAGCGAATTCTTTCCCCCTCGATGTTGATTTTACTTCATTTGAAACTGCTTGACTCTTAGGAGAAGTCTCAGTACTCCCTTTGGATTCAATTTTATTTTCAATAGTTGAAGATTTGACTTCCGTTGAACTAACTTGATTTGTTTCTTGAACTACTTCTTCTTTTTTCTTTTCCTCAGGAGCATGATGCGTTGTTGGTTCCGTATTTTCACTTAATTGTTGAACCTTACTTTCTTGTTCATGGATTGCAAACAATGCTTCTTTATTATTCGCAAGATTTTGTTTTAACACTTGAATACTATCCGCATAAAGGGTAGATTCTGTTTGTAAATCTTCTTGTTTTTTCAATAAAGTATCTTCTATATCTCTTAATTCTTTTTGCGAATTTACTAATGATTGAACTTCTTTATGATAATTTTGAATCGTTAAAATATCCGATTTGAATAATTCTTGAATAACGATTAATCGATGAAAGAAATCCGAAATACTTGTTGCTTGAAGCAGTTGAACAAATCGTTGATAAATCACTCCACTTGATTGTAAAGCTACCATTCTTTCTTTAACAACGGTTTCCTTTTCTGCTAATTTTTCTTGCTGTTCATTTATTTGAAGTTCTAATTCTTTTTGATTGGATTTCAATTCATTTAAGTCTTGTTTCAATCTTTCCACTTGTCGATATTTCTCATTAGCATCATTTAACTTTTGAGAAATCTCTTGTTCTAATTGTTGAATCGATTCTTGAGAAATTTCCTGCGCATGAATGGACATTGGATAACTAGTCCATAGTAAGCAAGTAATTCCACTTATAATCATGCTTTTTCTTAATCGTTTATCCAGTACCATTCACCACACTTCCTGCATCGTATTCTTCATCATAACACTTTGATATAAAAAAAACGTAACAACCGTATTACAGTGTTGTTACGTTTCAAAATTGATCATTATCTATTCGAAAATTTTTTTACCGAAAAACCATTTATTTTCTCTAACAATAAAATACAACTGAATAAAATCATTATTATTATAGGGATAATGATTATTCCCATGCTTCCGCTTAATTGAGCATTTTGAATATTTTGAGGCAATCTTCCAGTTAAAATCTCAACTGAACGTAAATAAGTAAATGGAATAATATGTGCTACTTTCTGAAAAGGTTCAATTACATTTATACCAAAAACAAATCCCACGATTGAAATTAATGAGATAAATAATGAAACTGTCTTTTGTTTGAAAAAGAAACTAATTAAATAGACTACTTCAACAATAACGATCAATACTAGAAATTCTAACGCTAAACTCCTAAATAATATATCCTGTATTTTAACAATCACTATCTCTTGCTTCAGCAAATCAAAAATTGGAAATGGATATTCTAAAGTTCCTAAACCTTGATTAAAAATTCCTAAAATTAATGAAATTCCACAAATTGCTAAAAATACACCCATTACATACACCACACCTACTCCAAGAGAGCTAATAGCAAACTTCACTTTTGAAAAAGGAAGTAACTTAGCAGTATCCAAATTACCTTTAAATCGATCCGTAAATAGTTGTGTTAACATAAAAATGATTGAAATCAAAAATAAAGTCGGAATAATAGTAACCAGCGTCCATACTACTTGATCAATGCCATAAGTTGGAAAATCTAAATGGTGAGCCTTAATATTTAATGGATATAAAGCTTCATACACCTTCCATTCACGATATACTGCCTGTTTCAATTCCGAAGAAGAATGTGACTCTTTTGACATGATTCCGAAAATTTTTTCTTCATATTTTGCTTGTAAATAATAAGCCTCATTCCACTTTTGTTGTTCTAATAAAGATAAAATTTCTTTTCTTTTCTCTAACTTATTCTGATTCAATTCTAAATTATTCTTTGTAACCTGATATTTTTCTGATTCACTGTCCGTCATTTTAGCTAAATTATCTTCATTTTCTTTAATCATTTGTTCATTTTGGGCAATACTACTTTGTAGTTGACTTTCTAAACTAAGATTCTGTGCTGTTCTACTATTTAAATAAAATGCAACACTAATTACAATTACTAGCATTGCAACTATAATCACATTCAACCGACTTTTAAAAGCTTTTTTCACTAAAAATAAACTAAAATGTTTCATTACTGTACCTCTTCTATTCGACAATTTTCAATCTTTACAATTTTGTCGCAAACATTCATCAATTCTTCTTTATAGTGTGAACTTATGATAATCAGTTGTTGTGAATGGATTTCTGTTAATCGATTGAAGAATTTAGTACGATAATACTCATCTAAACCATTTGTAATTTCATCCATTAACCAACACTCTGCTTGACTCATAAAATACATCGCTATTAATAATCTTTGTTTCATCCCTAGTGAATACTTCCGAATTGGTAAATGTATATAGTCAGCCATTTCCCAATACTCAATTTCATGTTCTAAATTTTGTGAAGAATTCCAAACATTTTTGATATAAAGTAAATAGTCTATTCCACTCAGATTTCCGTCGAACCATTCAATAGTTTCATAGTAAAATAGTGAAGAAGGAGCTATAATCTTTCCACTATTTACCGAAATTAACTGACTGATTGCACGAAATAATGTAGTTTTTCCAGAACCATTAATGGCAACCATTCCATATATATTTCCCTTTTCAAAGGTAAAGTCTATATCTTTTAAAATCATTTCTCTTGTTTTTAGACGAACTTGATTCAGTGTAATCATACAAATCCCCACTTTTAACTAATTTACATCTTAACTTTGATATCGTTTTCATTTTAGCATTTGATATAATTTTTTACAATAAGGAATTAGTATTCTCATATGTCTACTCTAAGAAACACAACCAGTTTTATGCCTGGATTTGTCTGTTCTTACTTTGTATAAAAAAGGGCTCTTTGTCAAATAGGGTTGATGAAACAATTTTAGTGAAGGAATTAAGCAGC
>CAUQAL010000102.1:0-3347 GCA_963515985.1 uncultured Granulicatella sp. | reverse complement strand
TCGACCGTGACGCTGCTCGTCCAGAAGAAGTAGTTGATGAAGTATTAGAATTATTTATCGAATTAGGAGCAGATGATGATCAATTAGAATTCCCTGTAGTTTATGCTTCAGCCCTAAACGGAACTTCTAGTATGTCTGATAATCCTGCAGACCAAGAACCAACAATGGATTATTTATTCGATACAATTATCGAACATATTCCTGCACCAATTGATAATTCGGATGAGCCTTTACAATTCCAAGTATCATTATTAGACTATAATGATTATGTAGGACGTATTGGTATCGGTCGTGTATTCCGTGGAACTGTAAAAGTTGGGGACCAAGTATCTCTATTAAAATTAGATGGAACTAAGAAAAACTTCCGTGTTACAAAATTATTTGGTTTCTTCGGATTAAATCGTTTAGAAATTAATGAAGCAAAAGCAGGAGACTTAATCGCTGTTTCAGGGATGGAAGATATCTTCGTTGGGGAAACTGTAACACCAGTAGATGCGCAAGAATCATTACCAGTGTTACACATTGATGAACCAACATTACAAATGACATTCTTGACAAATAACTCACCATTTGCAGGACGTGAAGGTAAATTTGTAACAGCACGAAAAATTGAAGAACGTTTAATGCGTGAATTACAAACTGACGTATCTTTAAAAGTAGAACCAACAGATTCGCCAGATGCATGGATTGTATCAGGACGTGGAGAATTACACTTATCAATTTTAATTGAAAATATGCGTCGTGAAGGATACGAATTACAAGTATCTCGTCCAGAAGTAATTATTAAAGAAATTGATGGAGTAAAATGTGAACCATTTGAACGTGTGCAAATTGATACTCCAGAAGAATACATGGGTTCAATTATTGAATCATTAAGTAACCGTAAAGGTGAAATGCAAGATATGCAACATAGTGAAAATGGACAAGTGCGTATCGTATTCTTAGTACCAGCTCGTGGATTATTAGGATATACAACGGAGTTCTTATCAATGACTCGTGGATACGGAATTATGAACCACACATTCGATCAATATTTACCATATATTGCTGCAAATATTGGCGGACGTAGAAATGGTGCATTAGTATCTACAGATACTGGTAAATCAACAACTTATGGAATTATGGGTGTTGAAGACCGTGGAGTTATCTTCACTGAACCAGGTACAGAAATTTATGAAGGAATGATTGTTGGGGAACACTCTCGTGAAAATGACTTAGCGGTTAATATTACGAAAGCAAAACAACAAACAAATATTCGTTCAGCAACGAAAGATCAAACTTCTGTGATTAAAACACCTAAGAAATTATCATTAGAAGAATCATTAGAATTCTTATCAGATGATGAATATTGCGAAATCACACCAGAAACTATTCGTCTAAGAAAACAAATCTTAAACAAAGGTGAGCGTGAAAAAGCCAATAAACGTAAAAAACAAGCGGAAGCTGAGAATAACTAATCATTAGATACTTGTGAGAATAATTTGATTTAGATGGGATAGATATAGCGAATCTCAATTTATATTAATATGTGTAACTTTTTAAATGTAGTAGAGATGTTATAATTTAGTTATATATTTTTTGTAATATAAAAACATTTTATTTGACAATAAATTTTGAATACCATACACTGATTCCGAGTATACTATATAACTATAGTGACTATAATCTAAAAAATATAGAAAGGAAAAAAATATGTTAAGTAAAAATAATAACTTAATGAATCAAAAAAAGTCTGGTAGAAAATTTGAAAAATATTCTATCAAGAAATTAAAAGTTGGAGCTGCTAGTGTATTAGTAGGGGCAGGATTCTTTTTAGGATTTCATGTTGAAGCTAGTGAAGTGAATGAACCAGCAACTAATGAAGTGGTAAGTTCATCAACAGAGAAACCGAAAGAAAAAGTGAGTGAAGCTCCGAAGGCAGTTGCGGAGATTGAAGAAAAAACAAATCAAGAAACACCATCTGCTGAAAATACATTAGTAGAAAAAAATACTAATGTTGAAGCAGAAAAAACTCCTTCAGTAGAAGAACAACCAACAGAGGAAAAGAAAGCTTCGGTTGAAACAAGTCAATTATTAGATAAGATAACAGCTTTACAAGAACAAGTTGATCGAATTCGTTCAAATGAAAAACAAAAGAACTTTGTTGAAAAAGCTGAAAAATTATTAGAAGAAGCAAAAACTTTACAAACTTCATCTACTGCAACACAAACAGAAGTAGATGCTAAAACAAAAGAAATTAGTTCATTAACAGCTATTTTAAAATCGATTAAAGGAACAGAAAAGAAAGAAGATTCTAAAAAACATGTAGAAATTGAAAAAACTTCTGTAACGAAAGAAGGATTGAAAAAATTAGCAGATGAATTGACTGCATCTGTTTCAAAAGTTGTAGATTTATCTTCTGAGGAAGAAAAGAAAACGATTGCTGAAGCTCGTGAGATTTTAAAGGAAGTACAATCTTCAAATGAAAATCAAAATGAAGCAGAATTAGTAAAACTATATCAAAAAGTTGAAAAAAGTAGAAACTCTATTGTGAACTTATCTACTCGTTTGTTAAGTGGTAAAAGAGATGTTCGTAATGGAAAAGAAATCCAAAAAACAGACGGTTTACGTGCAGATGGCACTGTTAGTGAGTCAGCCCTTTATGGAAAGTTATCATTTTTAGATTCTAATGGAAATCCTAAAAAGGTAAGTGAAGATACAGTTCCAGTAGTAAGTAATGGTGATGGAAAACGTATCTTAAATCTACAATTAGACTTTTCAAGTTCATCAGCAACGCCAATTAAAAATGGTAAAATTCGTTATATTATTCCAAAAAAACATTTATATACAGAGGGAAATGCGAAACCAACACTTTCTAACTCAGCATTAGCAAGTGGTAGTCCAAAAGATCTTTCAGATAATGATAATTTTATTTATGAAATTCCTCTTAACACTATTACTGGTGGTGCAGTAGGTCAGATTAAAGTACAACAACAAATTAGTTCATCCATTGATAAGAGTCCGTCAGCTGGTGATACAACTGTTGCTAGAGCAGAATTTTATCGTGGAGAGGAATTAATTTCTTCAACAACTGTAACCGCTAAATATGATTATTTATCTCAAATTCTTTATAAAGAGTCTGATAAAAAAGAAAATAAAAATCTTTTTGATTATGTTCCAGGCTACTATGATAGAGATTTAATTGTTGGAACTAAAAATTCCGATGGAACATTTAGTCCAATTAAGGGGAATACTTTTACTCTGCCATTTATTACCTACGATAGAGGGAAAGACTTCTTACAAGGCACAGATTTAGGGGATAAAAATGGGAATGGTCGTCTAACTGATGTAGATTATACAATTACAGG
>CAUQAL010000101.1:0-3637 GCA_963515985.1 uncultured Granulicatella sp. | reverse complement strand
AAATTTTGTTTCTGTCATGAGTAAGACGGTGAAACCGTCTTGAAGTTTTCCTTGTGAAAGTAGCCGAGTTTCGGCTACTTTCACGCATGCTACTATGAGGAAGTCTTTCTCCGTTTTTCGTAAATAAATAAGGGTACGTTTAGGATGGAATATTATTATTGATTCTTTCTTTTACACGGGTAAAAATTTCTTTGTGGGAATATCTTGTGGGATCTTCTTCATCATATTTATCCGTAAAATCTAATTCGTTTTAGATAAAATGAATCATTGATAGTGATGTTTCTGTAATGTTTTCTGACTGTTTGATTGGTTTTGAAATAGTTTTAATTCTATTCATATTAAAACCGCCTTTGTTTTTATTTTACCATAAATTACTTCCTACCATGCAGAAAAACTATGGTATTTAATAGTTAAAAACTATATTAAATAATTATCTAAAGTCGTTGACAATAACTTGAATATATATTATATTATCTACAACAGATAAATAACTGATGCAATGAACAGATAAGTAAATAAAAGCGAACGTAAAAAGAGAGTCCGGTTGGTGAAAAAGGATGCAGGAACTTTATTGAAAATGGTCTGGGAGCAACAGGAGTGATAAAGCTTCTGCGAATGGTGCCCGATACCGTACTAGAGTATAAACATGTACTTATAGAGTAACAAGCTGTGAAGTTTGTTAGAAATAGAGTGGTAACGCGATCCTTCGCCTCTAGTCAAAAACTAAGGTGGAGTTTTTTTATGGCTCAAATACTTATAACATCAATTATCTGATTCGACGATTGACGGAATGCGCGCCCGTTAATCATCATATATCAATGTAAAAAGAAAAGGGGAATTTATTTATGAACATTTCAAAATTAATTAAAACAGCAGCGTTAGGATTAGTAGCTACAACATTAGTAGCATGTGGAAACGGAGCATCTCAATCAAAAGATACTGCAACAACAGCAGCTCCAAAAGTAGAAGACAAAAAAATTACAGTAGTAGCTTCACCAGCACCTCACGGTGAAATTTTAGAAGCAGCTAAATCAATTCTTAAAAAAGATGGATATGATTTACAAATCAATATCGTAAACGACTATGTAACACCTAACCAAATCGTATTTGGAGGAGATGCAGATGCTAACTACTTCCAACATACACCTTACTTAGAAAAATTCAATAAAGAACACAACGAAGATTTAGTAAGTATTGGTAATGTACATATCGAGCCAATGGCTATTTACTCTAAAAAATATAAATCTTTAGCAGATTTACCAGAAAACGCAACAGTATATGCTTCAACAAACCCAGCTGAAGTTGGTCGTTTCTTATCATTCTTCACTAAAGCAGGTTTAATTAAATTAAAAGATGGCGTTAAACCAGTTGACGCTCAATTAAGTGATATCGTTGAAAATAAAAAGAACATTCAAATTAAAAATGAAATTGCTCCTGAATTATTAGTTTCAACATTTGAAGCAAATGAAGGTGATGCAGTAATTATCAACTCAAACTTCGCAATTGATGCAAAATTATCTCCTAAAAAAGATTCAATCGCATTAGAAGATGAAAGTTCACCATATGCAAACTTAGTAGCAGTTAAACCAAAAGATAAAGATTCAGATAAAATCAAAGCTTTAATCAAAGCATTACAAAGTGATGAAATCCGTAAATTTATCTCTGATAAATATGCAGACGGATCTGTAATTCCTGCAAAATAATGATAAAATAAAAGGTGTGGCATGCGCTATTTTGCCACACCTTTTTAGAGTATAAGGAGAAGAATGATGATTAAAATACAAGAAGTTTCTAAAATTTATCATGGTAAACAAGGAACAGTTGAAGCAGTAAAAGATGTTTCGCTAGACATTAAAAAAGGTGAAATTTTTGGAATTATCGGTTTTTCAGGAGCAGGTAAAAGTACATTAATTCGTTTATTAAATGGTCTTGAATCTGTTACAACTGGTCATATTTTTGTCAATGATAAAGATATTACTACATTAAAGAAAAAAGAATTATTACAAGAACGTCGTAAAATTGCAATGATTTTCCAACATTTTAATCTATTATGGTCACGTACAGTAGAAGAAAACATTGCTTTTTCATTAGAAATTGCAGGAGTAGCAAAAGATGTTCGCCAGAAAAAAGTAGCTGAATTAATTGAAATTGTAGGATTAACAGGAAGAGAAAAATCTTATCCCTCTCAATTATCTGGTGGACAAAAACAAAGAGTCGGAATTGCTCGTGCACTAGCCAATGATCCAGAAGTATTATTATGTGATGAAGCGACAAGTGCGTTAGATCCAAAAACAACAAAAGATATTTTGAATTTATTAGTAGAAATTAATAAACGTTTAGGATTAACAATTGTATTAATTACACATGAAATGCATGTTGTTCGTCAAATTTGCCATCGTGTTGCTGTAATGGAACAAGGTAGAGTGGTTGAAACTGGGGAAGTATTAGAAGTGTTCAAAAATCCTCAACAAACCATTACAAAACAGTTTGTTGGAGAAGAACGTTCTGAACAAGATTTACATGATGTTTTTGAACATTTATCAACTTCACTTCGACCTGGAGTGGCTGTTCGTATTCAATATTTAGGGGATACTACTGCAGAAGGGATTTTATCAGAAGTGATTCGTAAACTAGATGTTTCGATTTCAATTTTACAAGCACATGTAAATGTAACGCAAAAAGGTGTGCTTGGAAGTATGATTATTTTAATTGAAGAAGAATCTGCTAAAGCTGAAGAAGTGATTGATTTCTTAAGAAAAGCAGAAATTATTGTGGAGGTACTAGAGAATGTTTAATGTGTTTTTAGCTCAAACGAGTTTTTCAGAATTATTCCATGAGATGCTTAGTTTTAAAAATGTAGATTGGAATGAAGTCGTTAAAGCGACTAACGAAACAGTTTATATGAGTTTTCTATCTACTTTCTACGTATTTATTATTGGATTAGCGCTTGGTTTGTTTTTATATTTAACAAGTCCTGGTAGAAGTTTAGAAAATAAATGGGTGAATTTATTCCTTTCTGGAATTATTAATATTTTCCGTTCGGTTCCATTTATTATTTTATTGGCTTTATTAATGCCTTTTACGAAAGCATTGATGGGGACTATTTTAGGGCCTAAGGGTGCGATTCCTACTTTAGTAATTAGTGCGGCTCCTTTTTATGCTCGTTTAGTGTCTATTTCACTAAATGAGATTCCTTCTGGGGTTGTAGAAGCGGCTGAATCGATGGGTGCTACGACTCGTCAGATTATTACGAAGGTGTTAATTCCTGAATCTCTTCCTGCGTTAGTGTCTGGTATTACGGTAACAACGATTGCGTTAGTGGGTTCAACTGCTGTTGCGGGTGTTATTGGTGCTGGGGGATTAGGGAACTTGGCTTATATGATTGGTTTTACTCGTAATAAGCAGGATATTATTTTTGTGGCTACGGTTGCGATTTTAATTCTTGTGTTCTTGATTCAATTTGTCGGAGACTATGCGGTGAAGAGGATCGACAAACGTTAGAAAAATTGAGATAGACTTCCGCTTGTAGTAGCAGAGGACGCCAGCAAACCTTCGGTTTCATGGCTAAAAATTGAGCCTGTAGTCTCAATTTTTATTTGAAACAATGTACGAAAAAAAGACAAAAAGATACTACCTA
>CAUQAL010000100.1:0-3662 GCA_963515985.1 uncultured Granulicatella sp. | reverse complement strand
TGCAAGTATTACTCGTATTATGAAAGTAAAAGATATGGGTCAAAAATCATAATAAAGAATTATCAAAACGAGCATCTTGAAATGAAGATGCTCGTTTTTTGTGCTGTTATTTATCTATTTCTCATGATGGTCAATAAAATACTTTAAGACATCTTCCCTTGTCTTTTCATCTAATTCATCTGGAGATACTTTATTAATATATTCTAAAATAATTGGAATCATTAACTGACATAGGCGAGTAATGGAAAGTTGTGTTTTAGTATCTGAATGATGCATAGGATAGGTTTGATAGAAGTAAATGTTGAATGCTTTGTAGCTCTCTAAAAGAGAATCAAAAGTTTGTGTATGGATAATAGCGGTAGAATATTTAGACGGTAAAATAATTTCTAATGATTGGTCAAAGTATAAGTGTAGCGTATCCCCGACTTTTTTCCTGTCGATACAATGATGGTAACCGCACCAATGATGATGGTCTGTAAAAGTATAAATAGGAAAATAGAGAAAATCGTCAAAACAATAAGGGATTTTTTTACGAATGGTAGAAAATTTTTTCGTAATTTCTTTCGAAAGGGTGTAAGAGATAGGAGAGTTATCTTGTAATAATTGGAATAATTGAGAAGTTGTTTGACGTGTGATATACCACTGACCAGAACAGGTGACAATGATACTATTGCAGTCGGTTCGTGGATGGTCACTAATATCGTAAAACAACACAATATCTCGAGTCATTTTAGGAACTTGATGTTGGATACAAGTTTCAAAAATACTCTCATCACAACTACGATTAAAATCTATGACAGTATTTAACATATAAACTCCTCCTGAAAACGCTTTTTTTATTTTATTATAAAACAAAAACGGTAAAAAATAAATTAAAAAGTGAAAAAATCACATTTTATACGAAAAAAATATTTAATTTAAGGAATAATGTTGAAAAACAAGGATTTATTATCAAAAAATACGAAAACAAATTTTGTTTGAAATCAGTATTTGTTATACAGTTTAAGCAACAAGATCTTGTAGAACAGGACAAAGGAGAGAGGAGTATGGAGTATTGGGAAATGCCAGCGGATTGGAGTGAAGAATATCTTCAAACATTCGAACCAGTATTACACTCAGTATTACGAGGATATCATGTAGCTAATACAAATTCGCAGTATCAAGACTTATTACAATTAGGACGAATCTTAATGTTGGAAACCTTTCAAAAATTAGGAGGAAATCCTCTCAATGAACAACGATATATTTACGCTGCATATATAAAAAGAGGGTTTAGTTGGATTTGTTTGCGAGAATTTTCAAAAGAAAATCAGCAAAAGATGCGAGAATGTAGTGATGAAAGCTTGGAATTCATGCTAGGGAAGGACACCAGTATTCAAGGGAAGTTGGAAATGAGTGAACTCTTGGAAGGACTCTATAGCGTACTAACCCCAAGGCAGAAGAAAACATTGGAGCTATTCTTAGAGCAATCCGATTCTATTAAGGAATTAGCCAAGCTAGAAGGACGTTGCAAGAGTAAATATTACCGAGATCGACAAGCCATTCAAAAGAAATATCAAGAATACATTCGAGGAGGAGAGTTTAATGGTTGAAAAAATCAATGAAACATTAATGGAAAATAGTGGACGATTAGTAGGAGTCGATTTTGTCGTGATTCATAATGATGCTGGATCGATGACACCAGAGCAGTATATCGAATGGTTAAGATACCGTGAAAAATCATTATGAATTGCGCATTATTATTGTAATCGCAACACAATTGTCAGAGTAGTAGATACGTATAATATTGCCTATCATACCGGAGATTGGTGGAGTAATATCCGTTCGATTGGGTATGAAGTCTGTGAAAGTATGAAAGTATCAGATAAGGAATTTTTAGAAAATGAAGACATCACTCTTATGCAAGCAACGGAAGATTTACTCTATTATGGACTACCGATAACAACGGATACGGTAAGACTTCATCATGAATTTGTCCCGACTTCATGCCCACATAGAAGTCTAGCATTACATGGAGGTACGACCGAAAGTGTCAAAAACTATTTCGTCATCCGAATGAACGAGTTGGCACAATTAGGAAGTACAGTAGAAGAAATGCTCGAAACAATTAGCCAACCTAAAGTAGCTACTGAAGCAGTGGATGAGAAACTGCAAGAAACAGTCCCATCTTCAGATGAAGAAAATACAGAACTTAATAATAATAATTCCACTACCACAAATGAATCACTAGCAAAGGAAGTAATTCTTGGATTATGGGGAAATGGAGCAGAACGAAAACGCCGTCTAGAAGAAGCAGGATATGACTATGATGCCATTCAAGAAATCGTCAATAAAACATTAAACGAATAGGGGTAAAAATTATCGAGAAAATTCTTTATATAGTGTAGGAAGTCATGACACTACAAAAAAACAACACAAACAGGAGGAAAAAGAAAATGGCAAAAGTATTTCAAAACGCAACATTAGAAGTATTTCATATGGATGAGGAAAAAGGAAAGGCAAAACGTATTAAAAGCTTACCAAACCTTGTTGAAACAGCTGATGAACAAGCAGTAAAAGAAATTGGAGAAGCATTAAAAACATTGATGAGAGATTCAGTGAGCTATGTAACGGTTGTTACACATTACCGTCACACAATTGCATAATAAGAAAAGGAGAGGAAAACTATGACAACAACAAAAGAATTAACATTAGTCTTCAAAAACGCAGATGGAAAACATAAAAACTTGGTGATTGCAAACCCAGTAGAAAACTTGGATGAAGCAACGATTAAAGCAGCCATGCAAAAAATCGTCAATACACATGCTTTTGAAAAAGCAGGCAAGAAAGAGTATGAAGGGATCGTATCTGCATCCTATGTGGATCGTACCGTAACAAAAGTATTCAAAACAGAACAATAGATTGAAATAGAACGAACGTAAGAAGTCGAAGGGGAAACTCTTCGGCTTTTTGTGTTGTGGAGGAAGTAGATGATGTCGGAAAATATTTTCTAGCTATTTGATATATAATGAAAGACTATTATACTTTAGTGATGAAAAATATATGTAAATTTTTTGTGAATTTCAGAGAAATATAATATAATTACTCCATATTCTATATAAAAAAAGGAGATGATTAATAGATGGAAAGAAAACAAATATTTTCGATTAAAAAGTTGAAAATTGGAGTAGCCTCTGTTCTTATTGGAACTGGTTGGGTAATTGCAGGGGGGCATAGTGCAGCAACTGTCCATGCTTCAGAAAACACTTTATTAACCGAAAAGAGAAATACAGAAGCTTCTACACTTTCAAGTGAAACAGAAAACAAAAAAATTGAACTTGAAAAGAAAGAAGAAACTGACGATAGTAAGAAAGATATTAATCCGTCAGAATTAGTAGATAAAATTACTAAATCAGTCGAAAAGAATAAAGAAGAGTTAGTTGTAACTGAAAAGAAAGAAGAAACTAAAAAAGTATCTTCTGAAGAAAGTACAGTTACTGAATCAAATAAAAAGAAAGAGGAAGTAGCTCGTAAACGTAGTAAACGTGCATTATCTGACGGGGAAACTATAGATTATAGTGGCGTTAAAATTTCAGGTAAATTAACAAATTCTAAAACAGAGTATGCAGTTGGGGAACAAATCTTAGGTTCTTATAATTTAGATGTTTCATCACCATCAAAAA
>CAUQAL010000099.1:0-4044 GCA_963515985.1 uncultured Granulicatella sp. | reverse complement strand
TGTTAATAGTAAAAAAATAGTGGTCGAAATAATCAACCACCATTTTTTTCCAACGGAAGTTTCTTCATGTTTTAACTTCATGATTTCCTCCATTATGTCTGATTAACGACGCATTACATAACCTGTTCCTCGAACAGTTTGAATGTAACTTTCACGACCTGGAACGTCAATTTTATTTCTTAAATAACGAATATATACATCAATTACATTTGTTTCAACTTCCATTTTATATCCCCATACTTGGTTTAATAAAACTTCTCGAGATAATACAACATTAATATTTTCCATTAACATTAATAATAATTCATATTCTCGTTTTGTTAAATCTACTAATTCTCCGTTACGACGAACTGTACGGTTTTCTTTTTCAATCACTAAATCACGATATTCTAAAATCGTTTGTTTTTGCACACGTGCTTCTTCTTCGATGCTTAGTCTTCTAAACAATGCACGAATTCTCGCTAAAATCTCTTCAATTTCAAAAGGCTTCACAACATAGTCATCTGCCCCTTGATCTAAACCAGTCACTCGATCCATTACAGAATCTCTAGCAGTCATAATAATAATTGGCGTTTTCTTTACTTGGCGAAGACGACGTACAACTTCTAATCCATTTAATTCTGGTAACATTAAATCTAATAAAATAACATCCCAATCTTCATCAGTTGCTGATTGAAGTCCACTACGTCCATCAAAACAAATTTTCGTTTCATATCCTTCATGCTGTAGTTCTAATTCCACAAAACGTGCTAAATTTTTTTCGTCTTCAATAATTAAGATTCTTTGTTTCATTGACATGGATACACCTCACCCTAATATTTTTTAACATTCATTGTTATCATAACACATTCTTTGGTTTCATTATAGCCCTTCCAATAAAAAAAACACCATCTTAATGATTTTATTTGACTTTTTACCGATTTTCTAATAGATAACTTGTAAAGAATACTAAAAAATTCATTGATGAACTAAAAAAAGGAGATCGAACTAATCCTGTTCATTCTCCCTTCTATGACTATTCTTCATCTAATAAATTTGTTTGACCTAAATCTTCAACTTCTTGAGAAATAACTTCTCCACCAATATTATAGTGAGCGCGAATTTTTTGTGTTAATACTTCAACGATTTCTGGATGTTCCGTTAAGTATTTCTTCGCATTTTCACGGCCTTGTCCAATCTTTTCATCATTATAAGCATACCAAGCACCGCTCTTCTTCACTAAATCTAAATCAGAAGCCATATCTAAAATTTCTCCAATTTGAGAAATTCCTTCTCCGTACATAATATCCACTTCAGCTGTTTTAAATGGTGGCGCAACTTTATTTTTCACTACTTTAATTTTAGTGTGATTTCCTAAAATTTCTGCTCCATTTTTAATTTGATCACTGCGACGAACATCTAAACGAATACTTGCATAGAATTTTAATGCACGACCACCAGGTGTTGTTTCTGGATTACCGAACATAATCCCAACTTTTTCACGTAATTGGTTAATAAAGATGGCAATTGTTTTCGTACGGTTAATTGTACCTGATAATTTACGAAGTGCTTGAGACATTAAACGTGCTTGAAGTCCCACATGAGATTGTCCCATATCTCCTTCAATTTCAGCACGTGGTACTAATGCTGCTACTGAGTCGACAATCACAATATCAACCGCACCTGAAGCCACTAAAGCATCAGCAATTCCTAGTCCTTGTTCTCCAGTATCCGGTTGTGATAATAATAATTCTTCAATATTAACACCTAATGCTCTTGCATATTCTGGATCTAAAGCATGCTCTGCATCGATAAATGCTGCTACTCCTCCACGTTTTTGTACTTCTGCTACCGCATGTAAAGCAACTGTTGTTTTACCACTTGATTCAGGACCAAAAATTTCAATAATTCTTCCTTTAGGGTATCCACCTGCTCCTAATGCAATATCTAATGCTAATGAACCTGAAGAAACAGTCTGAACTTGCGAATCAGCCTTTTCTCCTAATTTCATTACTGCACCTTTACCATAACTCTTTTCAATTTTTTTCAATGCATCATCTAATGCACGTTGACGATTTTCTTGATCTGCCATGTTAAACCTCCATGTCCTCTTCATTCATCCTTATCATACACTATACTCAATAGTGAAAGCAAGAAAAACGAACATTTGTTCTATTATTTTTTTAATAAATATTTTCTTAGTTCATTAAGTCCATATTGAACCGCATATTCTCTGTTACCATTACGATTTCTTGCTAAATGTAATTCTATTGTATTTGTTTCTACCCCATCTGCTAATGAAACAAATACAGTTCCTACTTCTTTTCCTTCCATTGGTGATGGACCCGCTATTCCTGTAAAGGAAATTCCTAGGTCACTACCAAATATTGTTCGTACATTTTCTGCCATCGCTTCGGCACACTCAGCACTGACCATTCCATATGTTTCTAAAATTTCTTGAGAAACTTGTAATTGATTTTTCTTTATAGATTCTTGATAAGCAACACAAGAACCAAGTACATATTGTGAACTTCCTTCAACAGAAATTAATGTTGAAGCAAAGAGTCCTCCTGTTAAACTTTCTGCAGAAGCAATACTTAATCCACTATTTTTTAATAATTCACTTGTAATGGATAATAGTGTTTCATATTCTCCATATCCATAAAAATGTTCACGTTCAACGGACAATATTTTTTCTTCTAATTCATCTAATAACTGTTCACACTCTTCTTTTGTATCTCCGTTTGCTGTTAATCGAAGAACGACTTCATACATTCCTGCGTATGGAGCAATCGTTGGATTCGTTTGTTCTTCAATTAATTGTTCTAAATCAGTTACTAATCTAGATTCTCCGATTCCAAAGAAACGTAAATATCTAGATACAAAAGTTCCTTCATTTGAAACTTTTTCTTTTAAATATGGAATCGCCTCTTTTTCAAGCATCATTTTCAATTCACTTGGAGGTCCAGGTAACACAATGAAAATAGTTGAATCTGCTTCTACTGCGCCACCAATGGCTAATCCATTATGATTTTTAAAAACTGTTTCACCATCAAAAGCTAATGCTTGCAGACGGTTATTAGGACTCATTTCTCGATGAGTTTGTTCATGGTATCGGATGATTTTTTCCATCGCCTGTTTATCTTCCACTAATTCCTTTTGAACAAACTTCGCTAACACTTGTTTTGTAATGTCATCTGTAGTTGGTCCTAATCCACCACATAATATAATTAAGTCACTTCGACTATTAGCAAGTTGAATACTTTCCAACATTCTTTCAGCATTATCTCCAACAGTTTGTTGATAGTACGTTGGAATCGATAATTTTGCTAATTCTCTAGCTATAGTGGCACTATTTGTGTTAATCACTTGACCCATTAACAATTCTGTACCAACTGTAATAATTTCTGCTTTCATATCTTCTACCTCTCGTTTATAAAAAAATAAAGGCTGGGGGTAATTCCCAGCCTCCACCATTAAACAGAAAATGAATCTGCAAATACATGTTTATTTTTTACAAAATAATCAACACCTGAATAAATCGTTGCAACTAAACAAATATATACTAAAATCGTTCCAATTGAAAACGGCAATCCTTTTACTGGAAAATCATCAATCAGTAAAAAGATAATCGCTAACATTTGTGTTGCTGTTTTAACTTTTCCAGGCCAAGCTGCTGCAAGTACTTCTCCATCATTCACTAATAATAAACGAAGACCTGTTACAGCTAATTCTCTACAAACAATAATCGCTACAATCCACATTGGAATAACGCCAGCTCCTACTAATGTAATAAAGGCAGTCATCACTAATAGTTTATCCGCCAGAGGATCTGCAAATTTTCCAAAATTTGTAATTAAATGATATTTTCTTGCTAAATAACCATCTAAAAAATCCGTAATACTAGCTATGGTAAAAATAATCATTGCCAACACCCAACTTACACTTAAAGTTGAATGAAAGACATTCACCATTCCTAAAATATCTTTTGGAAAACACATGATTAGTAAGAACAATGGAATCATGACAATTCGAGCAATGGTTAATCGATTGGCAATATTCATG
>CAUQAL010000098.1:0-4054 GCA_963515985.1 uncultured Granulicatella sp. | reverse complement strand
ACAATGGGATAAATTAAAACTAATTGATGAAATTGTTCGTGAAGTTTGGAAATAAGTTTATATAAAAAATAGTGCAAAATCGTTGTCAGAATGCAATTTCTCTGCTATAATAATGAAACGTGAGTATTAGTTTTAATACTCTCCTTGCTTATTCAAAAGAATAAGCCAAAAGACCATAAGGAGGTGACAGTCAATGAGTCAAACATCAAAATACGAGATTTTATACATCATCCGTCCAAACATCGATGAAGCTGCTAAAGCTGAATTGGTTGCAAGATTTGATGCTGTTTTAACAGACAACGGTGCAGTTGTTGTTGAATCTAAAGACTGGGCGAAACGTCGTTTTGCATACGAAATTAAAGATTTCCACGAAGGTATCTATCATTTAGTGAACATCACTGCTGAAGATGCAAAAGCAATTGACGAATTCGACCGTTTAGCTAAAATCAGCAATGACATCTTACGTCATATGATTGTTAAAGTAGAAGCATTTGCTTAATATTAAGTAAAACAAATCTTGAAAGGAGCAGATACTATGATCAATAATGTTGTGTTAGTGGGTCGTTTAACTCGACCAGTAGACTTAAAATATACTCCAAATGGAGTAGCAGTTGGAACTTTTTCAATTGCATGTGACCGCCGTTATACAAATCAACAAGGAACTCGAGAAACAGACTTTATTAACTGTAGAGTTTGGAGAAAATCTGCAGAAAATTTAGCGAAGTTTACTCGTAAAGGTTCTTTAATTGGTGTTGAAGGACATATTGAAACTAGAAGCTATGAAAATCAACAAGGACAAAAAGTTTATGTAACTGAAGTAGTCGTTGATAATTTCTCATTCTTAGAGTCAAAAAATGTTACTGAACAACGTCCAGGAAATGATTCATATAATGGTTATTCACAACAAAATCAGTATCAATCACAAGGTGGTTTTAACACACCAAGTGCTCCTACATCATCATTTGGAAATGTTCCAGCAGATCCATTCTTAGCAAATGGAGAAGCAATTAATATTTCTGACGATGATTTACCATTCTAATCAAAAGGAGGATACCGTAATGGCTCAACAACGTAGAGGTGGCGGCGCTCGTCGTCGTAAAAAAGTTTGCTACTTTACAGCAAACCACATTAAATATATCGATTACAAAGATGTAGAATTATTAAAACGCTACATTTCTGAAAAAGGTAAAATCTTACCACGTCGTGTAACAGGTACTTGTGCTAAATATCAACGTCTTTTAACTGTTGCAATCAAACGTGCTCGTATTATGGGATTATTACCATTTACAACAGTAGACTAATTAAGATAAAGGACTGGTTTTCCAGTCCTTTTTTCTATCAATTGTTTCACGTGAAACATTAGAAGAGTCATTTAATGTTAGAATAAATGTTTCACGTGAAACATTATGATAAAGCTTCAAGGGTATTCCTTTGCTTTGAAATATGTTAAAATAGTTATAGAAAGATGGTGATAAACATATGTTAAATCATTTTAAAGAATGGTATGAAAAACTTCCATCTTATCTAAGAATTCCATCTGTAAAATATTATGGTGGTTCATTTATAATTCTTTTAAGTATTATATGTGTGATGAGTTTTATGATTCATCTTTGGTTAGGTTTAATAGTACTTATTTGGTTATGTTTGTTTGCCATTTTAACCTATTTTTCAGTTCATAATATTTCAAAACGAATAAATGATTATGCAGCTGAGTTAGCATATCAAATTCGTAAAGGTGAGCAGGATGCTTATTTAAAAATGCCAATTGGTATGATTTTATATGATGAAAAAGAAAATATTAGATGGGTAAATCCATATTTACAGAAAAAACTTCAAAAACAAAATGTTATTGGAGTGCCACTAAAACAATTAAATGAACGATTATTTTATCAAGTGAAAAGACAAATTCAACAACACAAAGAAAAGGATATTTTTACTCACGAAAATAAAAAATATCAAGTGATCGTACATCCAGATATTCGAATGATTTATTTAACGGATATTACTGAATATGCAAGTATTGAAGAAAAATATCATGATGAACAAATTGTAATTGGACAAATATTTTTAGATAATTTCTCAGAAGTTTCCCAGTCATTAAATGATAGAAGAAAATCAAATTTAAATAATTTTGTAACAAATCAATTATCTAGTTGGGCAATTCATCATAATATCTTTATGAAAAGAGTAGATGATGATCGATTTATTGCGTTTTTAAATCGTAAGTCATTAGAAACTTTAGAAAAAGAAAAGTTTGATATTATGGATAAAATTCGAGAAACAACTGCTAAGCAAAATTATCCATTAACAGTTAGTATGGGTTTTTCTTATTCCGATAAAGAAAATGAAACGCAATATCAAGAAATTGCGTCCTATGCACAAGCAAATTTAGATTTAGCTTTAGGACGTGGTGGAGACCAAGTCGTTGTTCGTTCTCAAAATGAGGATGCACGTTTCTATGGTGGAAAATCAAATCCAATGGAAAAACGAACAAGAGTGAGAGCAAGAATGGTTTCTCAAGCATTGAAAGACTTAATGGAAGAAGCAACTGAAATCATTGTAATGGGGCATCAATTTCCGGATATGGATGCTATTGGTGGATGTTTAGGAATTAGAAGAATTGCTAATATGAATCAGAAAAAAGCTTGGATTGTAACAAATGAAAATCAGTTTTCTCACGATATTCATAAATTAATGGATGTTATTCGTGAACAAAAAGATTTACGAGAGGATATTATTACTCCAGAAGAAGCATTAGAAAAATTAACTCCAAATACATTAGTGATATTAGTTGATGTTAGTCGTCCGGTAATTGCTGCTGCACCAGAACTTTTAGAAAAAGCAAATAAGATTGTAGTTATTGACCATCATAGAAGAAGTCAAGATTTCCCAAAAAATCCTGTATTAGTTTATATTGAACCATACGCTTCTTCTACAGGAGAATTAATTACTGAATTATTTGAATATCAGAATAATTATGCAGAAAGTATTCAACCGATAGAAGCAACAGCGATGTTAGGTGGTATTATTGTAGATACAAGAAACTTTACATTAAGAACTGGTTCAAGAACATTTGATGCAGCAAGTTATTTAAAATCAGTTGGAGCAGATACTATATTAATTCAAAGATTATTGAAAGAAAATGTTGAAACTTATTTATTAAGAAGTCACTTATTAAATTCATTAATTTTACTAGATAATAATATTGGTATTGTACAAGGAGAAGAAAATCATACTTATCCTACAGTTGTTGCTGCACAGACAGCAGATATGATGCTTTCAATGGAGAATATCGATGCTTCATTTGTTGTTACAAAACGTGAAGATGGAAGAATTGGTATTAGTGGTAGAAGCTTAGGAAATAAAAATGTACAACGAGTAATGGAAAAAATGGGCGGAGGAGGACATTTCTCAAATGCAGCCACTCAATTAAGTGATACAACGATTGAGGAAGCCGTTATTCAATTAAAAGAAGTTATTTCTGAATTAGGAAATGAAATAGATTTATAGGAGGTTAGAAAATGAAAGTAATTTTTCTACAAGACGTTAAAGGTAAAGGAAAAAAAGGAGATGTTAAAAATGTAGCAGATGGTTATGCACAAAATTTCCTTATTAAAAATGGTTTAGCAAAAGAAGCAACAACTGCGAGTTTATCAACTTTAGCTGGTCAAAAGAAAGCAGAAGAAAAACATAATGCTGAATTATTAGCACAAGCAAAAGAATTAAAAGAATTCTTAGAGAAAGAAGAAACAGTGGTAACGATTAAAGCAAAAGCAGGAGAAGATGGACGTTTATTTGGAGCAATTCCAGCAAAACAAATTGCAGAAGAATTCAATAAAGCATTTAATGTATCTTTAGATCGTCGTAAATTTGAATTAGCTGCTCCTATTCGAGCATTAGGCTTTGCTAGAGTACCTGTTAAATTACATCATGATGTTCAAGCAATAATGACTGTGAATATTGTCGCTCAATAGTAAGCTTACTAAAACTGTGGATATCTTGTACTGCACCCCAAAAGTTAGACATAAAAAATCTAACTTTTGGGGTGTTTTTC
>CAUQAL010000097.1:0-4089 GCA_963515985.1 uncultured Granulicatella sp. | reverse complement strand
GACAGGAGGATGGCAATGGAAATTGAAAAGACAACTCAGATGAATTTGTTGTTAGAATTTTATGGCAAACTTTTGACTGAAAAACAACTAGGATATATGGAATTATATTACGGGGAAGATTATTCTCTTGGTGAAATTGCAGAAGAATTTGAGGTTAGTCGACAAGCCGTATATGATAATATTCGACGATCTGCTCAATTATTAGAAGATTATGAACGAGAATTACATTTAGTAAATGATTTTTATAAAAGACAAGCTATCTATGATGGCATTGAACAGCATATCAAAGAACATTATCCAAATGATCATCAATTGCAACAATTGATGACAGACTTACAAGAAATGAATAAATAAGCCTGATTGAGGAGTGATTAAATGGCATTTGAAGGATTATCAGATCGCTTGCAAAATGCGATGGGTTCGGTAACTAAAAAAGGAAAAATTACCGAAGCTGATTTAAAACAAATGATGCGTGAAGTTCGTTTAGCGTTATTAGAAGCAGACGTGAACTTCAAAGTTGTAAAAGATTTTGTACGAAAAGTAAATGAACGTGCATTAGGTTCTAATGTATTAGAAGCTTTATCTCCAGCACAACAAGTTGTAAAAATTGTTAATGAAGAATTAACAGAATTAATGGGGGGAGAACAAGCTCCATTCCAATTTTCACCAAAACCACCTACTGTTGTGATGATGGTTGGTTTACAAGGGGCAGGTAAAACAACAACTGCTGGTAAATTAGCTTCATTCTTAGCAAAACATGAAAATAAACGTCCATTATTAGTAGCTGCCGACGTTTATCGTCCAGCCGCTATTGATCAATTACAGACGTTAGGAAAACAATTAAATTATCCAGTATTTTCATTAGGAACAGATGTTAATCCAGTTGAGATTGCTAGACAAGCGATTGAACGTGCAACGATTGAAGGTCGTGACTTAGTCATTATCGATACGGCAGGTCGTTTACATATCGATGAAGCTTTAATGGAAGAATTACAAAATATTAAAGCTGTTGCGAATCCAAATGAAATCTTATTAGTGGTCGATGCAATGACAGGGCAAGATGCTGTGAATGTTGCTGAAACATTTAATGAGCGCTTAGATATTACAGGGGTTATTTTAACAAAATTAGATGGGGACACTCGTGGTGGTGCAGCTCTATCGATTCGTTCTGTAACAGGAAAACCAATTAAGTTCTCTGGTCGTGGAGAAAAATTAGAAGATTTTGAAATTTTCTATCCTGAACGTATGGCTTCTCGTATTCTTGGTATGGGCGATATCATGACTTTAATTGAAAAAGCTCAACAAGATTTTGATGAAGCAAAAGCTCAAGAAATGGCGGATAAAATTAAAGCTAATACATTTGACTTTAATGATTTTATTGACCAATTAGATCAAGTGAACAAAATGGGACCATTGGAAGATATCTTAAAGATGATTCCAGGGTTAAATAAAATTCCAGGATTAAATGATTTAAAAGTAGATCCAAAAGATACAGCACGTATGAAAGCTATTGTCTTATCAATGACTCCAGCAGAACGTGAAAATCCAGATATTTTATCTCAAGCAAGACGTAAAAGAATTGCCGCAGGTTCTGCTCGTCCATTGGCAGAAGTAAACCGTTTGATTAAACAATTTAATGAGTCTAAAAAGATGATGAATCAAATGTCAAATGGAAATATGCAAGCGATGGAATCAATGATGGGACAATTAGGCATGGGTGGAGGCCGTAATAAATTAGGTCAAATTGCTATACAACAATATGCTCGTCGTCAAAAACAAAATAAATTGAAGAAACTAAAGAAAAAACGTTAATTAATAGAAGGAGAGCTTGCAATGTCAAAACAAGTATTATTCATTAATGGTTCATTAAGAAAAGAATCTTTTAACCAAACTATTATTGATTATGTACAGGAAAAATTAGTTGAAAAAGGCTATCAAACAAAACAAATTAGTTTTAAAGATGTACCATTTTTCAGTCAAGATATTGAATTCCCAGCTCCTGCTATTGTAGAAGAGTATCGTGGTGATTTTGAAGCGTCTCAAGCTGTTTGGATTGTGTCTCCTGAATATAACGGAAGTTTACCAGGAAGTTTAAAAAATGGTTTAGACTGGATGTCTCGTTCATTAGATATTACTTCTTATGCACCTCCAGCTTACATTGATAGCAAATTAATTGCATTCAGTAGTGCAGCTGGACATTCTGGTGGAGCAAATGTTTTACGTGCTTTAACAGAATTAGCTACTAAAATGCGCATGAATCCACTAGAAAAAACAGTGGGACTTCATATCGGAGCAGGATTCCAAACAGGTATTTTAACTCTAACAGATGAAGATAAATCTGAATTAGATAAACAAGTGGAATTATTAGTGGAAGCATTAGAAAAATAATGATTGAATGAATAGAAACGACCAGGCTTTTGTCTGGTCATTTTTCTTTGTACCTGAAATAGTTTTCAGTGGCTTTTTATAAATGAATTATGGTAAGATATTTGGCTATGGATTTTTAGTGAAATGTATAGTAAAAATATGAAAGGATGTAACATGAATGAATAATGAAAAATGGCATGTATTGCCAGCGGTAATTGCGACAGCAATTATGAGTTTCTGTGGTGTATTAATTGAAACGGCAATGAATGTAACATTTCCGACATTAATGCAAGAATTTCAGACAACTTCATCTGGAATTCAATGGGTTACAACAGGTTATTTATTAGCCATTGCGATTGTTGTACCTATTTCTGCGTATTTAGTACGTAATTTTACAACAAGACAATTATTTTTAGCTTCGAATTTAATTTTTATTATAGGAGTTTTAATCAATTGTATTTCTCCAAATTTAATCATGCTATTATTTGGAAGATTTTTACAAGGGGTTGGTACTGGGATTGCTTTACCATTAATGTTCCATATTGTATTAACTCAAGTACCGATTGAACAGCATGGTACTGTCATTGGATTAGGTTCTATGACAACTGCTTTAGCACCACCGATTGGACCAACTTTTGGTGGATTAGTTTCAGCAGCTTTAGGATGGAGATTTATTTATTGGATTTTAATTCCATGTTTAGTCATTTCTTTAGTGATTGGTTTATGGGCGATTCCAAAAGAGAAAAGTATTCAAAAATCACCATTTAATTTGCTAGCGTTTTTCTTCTTAGCGAATTGTTTAGCTAGTTTATTAATGGCAATTGAACATTTATCTCTTGTATGGCTATTAAGTGCAGTAGTAACGGGTGGATTATTTGAATATTTCAATCGTAAAAATGCTTTATTATCTTTTGCACCATTTAAAAATCATACCTTTAATGGAATGCTATATGTAGTTTTAGCATTCCAAGCAACAGTATTAGGTTTATCATTTGTTTATCCGAATTATTTACAATTAGGTTTAAATCAAAGTGCTACAACTGCGGGGCTATTTATGTTCCCAGGTGCAGCAATGGTTGCTTTATTGGCTCCTGTTTCAGGTAAATGGTTTGATGTTAAAGGTCCGTTGAAGCCTTTATTAACAGGTTTAATTTTAGCGAGTATCGGTGGAGTATTGATTAGCTTCTTCTTTGAGCATTTAGCGATTTTTCCATTATTAGCATTGAATATTATTTTAATGAGTGGAAATGGATTTGTGATGGGGAGTAATGTAACATTTTGTTTAATGCAATTAGATAAGGATGTTCAAGCGGACGGAAATAGCATCGTCAATACTTTACAGCAGTTTACTGGGGCTATTTCAACAACAGTTGTGGCAAGAATTTTTTCTGCGAATATGGATAGATTACCATTTGCTGGAAAATATAGTTTAATGTTTATTACAAGTTTAATTTTATTAGCTTTAGTAATCTTTGTTGTTCAATATAAGAAGACAAGAAAACCTAGTGAAGTATAATTGACAATAGTTTTAAATGACTGATTAGCATAAAATAAAATTCAAAAAGAAAAATTTCTTTGTAGGCTAGGCCGCCAGCAGCCACCTTTGCTGTCTCATGGCTAAACTTCGAGCCTAGGTCTCGAAGTTTGCCTGTAAAAAAATCCATCATTTTTGAAGTGACCCCAAAAAGTTAGACTTTTTTTGAGACGACTTAAGTCGTCTCT
>CAUQAL010000096.1:0-4204 GCA_963515985.1 uncultured Granulicatella sp. | reverse complement strand
ATTTTGTTTCTGTCATGAGTAAGACGGTGAAACCGTCTTGAAGTTTTCCTTGTAATAAAAGCCACAAGTTCAGTGGCTTTTATTACTGCTACTATGAAAATTTTTCTGTTTCTATTCACTTGTAAAGTTTTTCGCATTGTTTCGTATCAAGCCTATTAGAAAAAAATTTATATTTTTACGTGCTGTAGATAAGAAGGTTCAAAATATGAGAATTGGTTCCATGATTATAAAACAAATTTTATAGTATTAGTAAAGACAAATACATTTCTCACATAAAAGAGAGTGAATAGAAAGAAAAAACATTTTTACCGTAGCAGTAAGATAAGCCGCGAGGGTAGTGGCTTATCTTACAGGAAAATTTGAGACCAAGGCTCAAATTTTAGCCATGAGATTTGCGAAAGCAAAGCTGCTGGTGTCCCAGTTACAGTAAAAATGATTTTTTGTTTCTATTCACGAGAAAAATTGTTTTTTTACTTAAGTCTGTCTGGTTTTTCATCAATATTATTGAGAAAGTTCGTTTCCATTTTGACGAGCTGTATTAGTTATGGTAGTATATATGCATAAAATTGCAACAAATTTACTTTGTGTTTAATATATGAACTGTTTTTTATATAGTGAGGAGTGAAAAAATGATTAAAAGTAAAAAAGATATGATGATTCAAGTTAATAATGAAAAAGAAGCTGAAAATATTAAAAACATATTTTTTGCTGACGGAACTCAAGTGATAGAAAGTGTAAAAAATAGATTTCAAAAAATTCAAAAATTAACATGGAGTGAAATAGAAGATGACATTAACAACAGAAGACAGTAATTCCTTTTTTAGGGAGATGCTAGAAAAAACGCAAGATTTTGATTGTACTGTTCAAATTCTAAATGATTTTTTATTTCAACAGGCTGTTGAGGATAATTCGAAAGCAGTAAGTAGAACGCATTTTCTTATTCTAAATGATAGGATTGTTGGTTTTTATACAATTGCAATTGATAATGTTGATATTGATGTTATTAATAATAAAGCTGTAGAATATAGACTACCTGTTCTTAAAGTGGTTGCCCTAGCTGTAGATAAGAAAGTTCAAAATATGAGAATTGGTTCTATGATTATAAAATAAATTTATAAGAAAGTGATGAATTTGCATAAAGAAGTAGCTATTACTGGAGTCTATCTAATTGCTTATCGTAATGCCGTTGATTTTTATAAAAAAATGGGTTTTCATTTAATAGGTCCTGAATCCTTGTTAAATTTACCGACAATGAATGAGTTTAAAATGGTTATTAGTAGAAAAGAAATTAATAACTTAATTTCAGAGATGGATTAACAGTGATCATTGTATCCGTAAAGTCAAATACGTTTCTCAAATAAAAGAGAGTGAATAGGAACAGAAAAATTTTCATAGTAGCAGCCATATAAGCCACAAGTGCAGTGGCTTATATGACAAGGAAAAATTGAGACCAAGGCTCAATTTTTAGCCAAGAGACCCCAAAGGGGTCTACTGGCGTCCGGCTACAATGAAAATTTTTTCTGTTCCTATTCACGAGTAAAAAAGTTTTATTTTAATCCTTCCCATTCTGCGAAAAATTGGGTTAAATAATCTTTCATAAATTCATGTCGCCCCTTTGCGATTTCACGGGCTTCAGGAGTATGTAAAGTATCAGATAAAGTTAATAATTTTTCATAAAAATGTCCAATGGCAGTATCTTCAAGATTCTGAGCTTTTTCTAACACATCTTGAGGGTCTCCTGTATAAATCGGACGTTGATGCGCCCCTGAATAAACAAAAGTACGAGCAATGGCAATTGCACCAATCGCATCTAGTCGATCCGCATCTTGAACAATTTTATCCTCAATTGTAATAGGTTGTAGCGGATTTTTCCCATTACGAAATCCAACTGCATCAATAGAATAGAGAATTTTTTCAATTAATTCTTTTGTTAATCCATGTTGTACTAATAAATCTCTCACTTCCAGTTTAGCTTCCTCTACATTAGAAACAATTTTATGATCATATCGATCATGAAGTAGGGCAGCTAATTCAATCTGTAATGGATTAGCTTCAGGATAATGTGCAGCAATTTTTTTGGCATTTTTCCATACTCTTTCAATATGATACCAATCGTGTCCAGTAGTTTCTTGGGTAAAAAATTTTTTCATTTCTTTTTGAATCTCAATAATGATTTCTTTTTGGTTCATTCTTTTTCCCTTTCCTATATTGAATAAAAAGACTTTTGGAATTTCCCAAAAGTCTTTTTCATCTATTAATGTAACACTTTGTTTAAAAAGTCTTGTGTACGACTGTGTTGAGGATTTTTGAAGATTTGTTCCGGTGTACCGTCTTCCACGACATAACCGCCATCCATGAAAATTACACGGTCACTTACTTCACGGGCAAATCCCATTTCGTGAGTTACAACAACCATTGTCATGCCATCTTTTGCTAATTGTTGCATTACTTCTAATACATCCCCAACCATTTCAGGGTCAAGAGCAGAAGTTGGTTCATCGAATAATAACATTTTCGGCTTCATTGCTAAAGCACGAGCAATGGCTACACGTTGTTTTTGACCACCAGATAATGTTTTTGGATAAACGTCGGCTTTATCTTCAAGTCCAACCATTCCTAACAATTCTAAAGCTTGTTTGTCTGCATCTTCTTTTGTTTCACGTCCTAATTCAACAGGAGCTAATGTAATATTCTCTTTAATCGTTAAATGAGGGAATAAGTTAAAGTGTTGGAATACCATTCCAATTTCTTGACGGACAAAGTTTAAATCTGTATTTTTATCGGTTAAATCATATCCATCAACAATAACTTTTCCTGCTGTTGTTTTTTCTAGACGATTTAAGCAACGTAAAAATGTTGATTTACCTGATCCAGAAGGACCGATAATACAAACAACTTGTCCTTCTTCGATTTCTAAGTCAATCGATTTTAAGACTTCTAATTCACCATAATTTTTCTTAAGGCCTTTTACTTCGATAATTGCCATCTTATGCCTTCCTTTCTAAACGTGCTGAAATTTTTGTTAGTAGTGTAATGACGATTAAGTACATCATTCCAACAATAAACCACATAGAGCTTGATTGTAAGTTTCTTGCAATAATTATTTTACCAGTTTGTGTCAATTCTACAAGTCCTATGATTGATAAAATTGAAGTATCTTTCAAAGTAATGACAAATTGGTTAATAAATGAAGGAACCATTAAACGAATTGCTTGCGGCAAAATAATTTTTTGCATTGATTTGTAATAAGGTAATCCTAAACTCATCGCAGCTTCACTTTGTCCTTTATCGATTGCATTAATACCACCACGAACTATTTCAGCAATATATGCCGCAGCATTTAATCCTAATGTTGAAATAGCAGCAACTGTTGCATCTAAACGAATATTAAAGGCTTGTGGAATTCCAAAATAAATAAAGAATGTTAAAACGATTAGTGGAATACCACGCATAAAATCAATATAAAGTGTTGCAATTGTTTCTAATACAGAAATACGGCTTGTTCTCATTAATCCTAAAAGAACACCGATAACAGTTGCAATTGCTAGTGAAACAAATGTAATCCAAATGGTATTCCATAATCCACTTAAAAGAGTTGGAGCATTTGTTTTTAATAATCCAAACAAGCTTGTATCTTCAGTAGAAGCAGTTGTTGAATCATCTGTTCCAATGTATTTATTAATGATTTTATCGTACTCACCGTTAGATTTTAAAGTAGCTAAGCCACGATTAAAAGCTTCAATAAATTCAGTATTTTGATTTTTTAAGACGGCAACTCCATATTGGGTAACTTGTTCTTTATAAGAAGTTAGTGTCATCGGTAAGTGATTGCTGCGAATTGCATAACCTAATACTGGATAATCTTCAAAAGCAGCAACACTATTTCCACTGACTACATCTTGATACATATTAGCAGAATCTTCAAATGTTGAGATTGTAAAACCATATTGATCTTTAATAGAAGCAGCAAAGCTAGCTCCTTGTGTACCAATTTTTACAGCAACATTTTTACCGCGAAGTTCTTCGTAAGTGCTAATATTGCTTGAAGTACTTACTGCCATTCCAATACCACTATCGAAATAAGAATCTGTGAAGTCGAATTTTTGTTTTCTTTCATCAGTTATACTCATTCCTGCGATAACCGCATCTACTTGTCCAGCTTCTAAAGCTTGAACAGCAGCGTTAAATCCTAGAGCTTTAATTT
>CAUQAL010000095.1:0-4250 GCA_963515985.1 uncultured Granulicatella sp. | reverse complement strand
CCATAGTAGCTCAAGTACAAGAAGCCAATTGGCTTCTTGTACAGGAAATTTCGAGACCTAGGCTCGAAATTTAGCAATGAGACAGCTTCAGCTGGCTGCTTGCGTCCTAGCTACAACAGATTAGTCTTATTTAAAATATCTATTATTATTATTGTTCGATCTCACGTTCTTGCGCCCATTCGAAATGGAAAACTCCTGGTTTATCCACACGATTATAAGTATGAGCACCAAAGTAATCACGTTGCGCTTGAATTAAGTTAGCTGGTAATACTTCTGAACGATATGAATCATAGTAAGCTAATGCACTTGAGAATGTTGGAACAGGAATTCCTGCTTGAACAGCTGTCACAACAACTTCACGAACTGCTGCTTGATAAGATTCTGTAACATATAAGAAGTATTTATCTAATAATAAGTTTTTCAATTCTGGATCACGTTCAAACGCATCCGTAATTTTTTGTAAAAATTGAGCACGAATAATACATCCAGCACGGAAAATTTTAGCAATTTCCCCATAATTTAAGTTCCAATCAAATTCTTCACTCGCCACACGCATTTGAGCGAACCCTTGCGCATAACTCATAATTTTAGAGAAATACAAACCTTTACGAACAGATTCAACTAATGCTTGTTTTTCAGTATTTGATAATTCAGGAACTTTAATTGGAGATAATTCTTTACTAGCAATTTGACGTTCTTCTTTTAATGTAGAAATATAACGTGCAAACACAGATTCAGTAATTAACGGAAGTGGAACACCTAAGTCTAATGCACTTTGAGAAGTCCATTTACCTGTTCCTTTATTTCCAGCTGTATCCATAATCACTTCAACCATTGGTTTACCTGTTTCAGGATCTTTTTTCGTTAAAATATCCGCAGTAATTTCAATTAAATAGCTGTCTAATTCGCCAGTATTCCAAGATTTGAATACTTCTGCAGTTTCTTCAACTGTTAATCCACCTACACGACGTAAAATATCATAACTTTCAGCAATTAATTGCATATCACCATATTCGATACCATTATGAACCATTTTTACATAATGCCCTGCTCCATTTGGACCTACATAAGTCACACATGGTGCACCATCATCTGCTTTAGCGGCAATTTCTTCTAAGATTGGCGCTACTAAATCATAAGCATCTTTTTGTCCACCAGGCATAATTGCAGGACCTTTTAACGCTCCTTCTTCACCACCAGAAACACCTGTTCCGATAAAGTTAATACCTGAGTTCGCTAACATTTCATTACGACGGATTGTATCTTTGAAGAATGTATTTCCTCCATCAATTAAGATATCCCCTTTATCTAAATGCGGCAATAAACTTTGAATTGTTTTATCTGTTGCTTCACCAGCTTTAACCATTAATAAAATTCTTCTTGGTTTTTCTAATGAATTTACAAACTCTTCCACTGTATAAGTTGGAACTAATTTTTTGTCTGGATGTAATGCAATCACTTCATCTGTTTTTGAAGATGAACGGTTAAAAATTGAAACTGAGTATCCACGACTTTCAATATTTAAAGCTAAATTACGACCCATTACTGCCATACCAACGACACCAATTTGTTGTTTTGACATGTTAAAATTCCTCCAATATTTTATAAATTTACCTTGTCATCATACCAAAATTTACAATTTTAGGAAAGCTATTTGCACTCAAAGAAAATTTTCATCATTATTCTACTTGTGTAATTAAACTAATTCATGTAAACTAACTATGATTTGAATTAAAGGAGAGATATCAGTGTCAAGAAAACCTAGAAAAAAACAAAAACGTAATCTTTCAACAATGGAAAAAATTACTCGTGTTGTTGTATGGTTTATGTTACTAGCAACATTAGGAGTTATCGTATTCCAATTTGCAATGACTGTAATGAATTATAAATAGTAAAAAAACGATTATAACCTCCATGTTATAATCGTTTTTTGTTTCATTAAAATTCAGCTTTTAGAGCTTCAACTTTATCTAATTGTTCCCATGGTAAATCCACATCTTTACGTCCAAAATGTCCGTAAGCAGCAGTTTGTTGGTAAATTGGTCTGCGTAATTGTAATGTTTCAATAATTCCTTTTGGAGTTAATTTGAATACTTTTCGAATCGCAGCAATTAATTTTTCTTCTGAAACGTGATTTGTTCCAAAAGTATCTACAGAAATTGATACTGGTTGAGCTACTCCAATTGCATAAGCTAATTGAATTTCACATTTATCTGCTAAACCTGCAGCTACTACGTTTTTAGCAATATAGCGAGCTGCATAACTTGCAGAACGGTCAACTTTTGTTGCATCCTTTCCAGAGAATGCTCCTCCACCATGGCGAGCATATCCACCATACGTATCTACGATGATTTTACGACCTGTTAATCCAGAATCTCCAACTGGTCCACCAATTACGAATTTTCCTGTTGGATTAATGAAGTAACGTGTTTCATCATCTAACAATTCACTTGGTACAACTGGTTTAACTACAAATTCTAAAATATCACGATGAATTTGTTCTTGAGAAATTTCTTCATCATGTTGTGTACTGACAACAATCGTATCAATACGTTTTACTTTATGGTCTGTTGTATATTCAACCGTTACTTGAACTTTACCGTCTGGTCCTAAATAATTTAATTGTTTTTCTTTACGTACTTTTGCTAATTGATAAGCTAATTGATGACTTAAATAAATTGGCATTGGTAAGTAAGTATCTGTTTCATTAGTTGCAAAACCAAACATTAACCCTTGGTCTCCTGCACCAAACTCTTCTTGTTGTCCACGAGTTTCTAAAGCATCATTAACCCCCATAGCAATGTCAGGTGATTGCTTATCTAAAGAAACCATAACAGCAACACTATCCGCATCATAGCCATACTTACGATCAGCATAACCTATTTTACGAATGGTATCTCTAGCAATTTGTTGATAATCAACTGTAGCTGTTGTTGTAATTTCACCAACTAATACGACTAAACCTGTATTAACGACTGTTTCGCAGGCAACACGAGCGGTCGGATCTTGTGCTAAAATAGCATCTAATACTCCATCACTAATTTGGTCTGCGATTTTATCGGGATGTCCTTCTGTAACAGACTCCGATGTAAATAAAATTTTTTCCATTCTTTTTCCCCCATTCAATTCCGGTTACAAGGCATCTACACATTGTGCATCCTCTCGGGAATATCATATTTTTTTAAGACTCAACTATTATAGCATTATTTTTCAAAATTCCTAGTATTATTTCTCTTTTTTATACATTTATTTTGTGAAAATGTTATGTAATCGTTTAACTTCTGCTTGACAAGCTGGATTAATTTACCTATCATGAAAATAAAAAAGTAAATTCGAGGTAATTTATATGTCCGTAAATTCATTGGCACATCAGGAAATACCTTATATGAAGCAATTGACAAATCCATTTTGGAGTTTCTTTTTAGCTCCTATCAGTTTTTCATTTTTAGGATTTTTTCTAGCCATTAAAACAAATGCTATTCCAATTTCTGATCTACTCGTATTATATTTTTTCTTGTTTATCATTCATTTACAAGAAATGATGTATTCCAAATTTTATAAAGTTCCTAAACGTGGTCAATCCGTTGTACTACTACTAACAAACTTTTTGTTACTATTACCAATCGTTTATTTTATTCAAAGTTTTGGAATCAGAATTGGAATTATTGCCGCACTAATTGTTGGTGTCAATCATAGTTGGATTTTCCATTTACAATCGAATCATCCAGCCTATGCGTATCATGTACTTTTGAACAGTTTGGCAAAATTCACTGTTGGAAATTTTTTAATGTATTATATGATTACACATCAAATTCCTAACAGCATTTTCCAAGTATTTTTATGCTTTGCCATTTTTGGAATTAGTATCATTCAATTTAAGCAAAAAGCTACTGAGCGTTCTAATTCTGAGAAGTTAGAACATCCTGTCTGGAGCCTATTTTTATCATTTGTATTTAACTTATGTTGGATCATTGCTTATCCTGTTAGTTTTTATATTATAGGTTCTCACTTTTCAGTATTTGCTTTAATTTTAATTGGTATTAGTGCCATTATTCCGATTTTGTACCACCTTCTTTTAAAAAAATCAACTAAACCTAGTCGTATTAGTACATATTTCTATTGGTACGCTACATTATTAACGATTTTAATTGGAATTTTTTATCAATTGTAGAAGAATCCCTTCGTCGTAAAAGATGTGAAGTGACCCCAAAAAGTTAGACTTTTTTTGAGACGACTTAAGTCGTCTCTTT
>CAUQAL010000094.1:0-4309 GCA_963515985.1 uncultured Granulicatella sp. | reverse complement strand
TGTTTCAGAATTTTATAGTGCTTTCTTCTATTTTTGAGACTTTTTGCCCAGCCTCACAAGGAAAATTTGAGACCTTAGGCTCAAATTTTAGCCAAGAGACAGCTTCGCTGCCTACTGGCGTCCTCTGCTACACAAGATAAAGTCTATTTTAATTCTTAATATCCTTTTTTGACCTTCCCTTTCCAAGCATCATATCCATTTTTCAAAATAAAAATATTCGAATAACCCTTACGTTTTAAACGGTACGCTGCTCTTCCAGAAATCGTCATCCCTTGCTCATACAAATAAATCGGTTGATCTTTTCTCAACTCAAACATACGATCCTTAAATTGAGAATAAGGAATATTTCTAGCTCCTAAAATATGTCCCGCTCTAAACTCATCCTTTTCACGTAAATCAATCAATTGAACATGACGTAAATCTTTACTAAATTCTTCAGAATCTAAAGTTTCAGCCGAACTACGACGCATCCAAAATAATACCGCAATATACGCAACATATACTGCTAAAATACTCCAAACAATCCAAAATAACATATTATACTACCTCTCTTATTATGATTTTCCAATTAATACTAATGAAGCTGCTCCAATAACTCCAGCATCATTTCCTAATTCAGCCAATGCTAAAACTGTTGAATCTTTAATTGGTGGAAAAACATTTTTTTCAAATTCTTCACGAACACCTGTTAATAAAAATTCTCCAGCAGCACTCACGCCACCACCAATTACAATTCTTGACGGATTTAAAATATTGGCAATATGTGAACATGCTACTCCTAAATATTCTGAAAAATGACGAATCACGATTAACGCTAATGCATCCTGTTCTTTTGCTAAATCAAAGACATCTTTTGCAGTTACTTGTTGTCCATCATCAATTCTTACTTTTAACTCTGAATCTCCAGCATATTGTTCTGCATATCGTCGTGTTAAATTCACAATACCTGTTGCGCTTGCTACTGTTTCTAGACAACCTTTTTTACCACATGTACAAGCAATTGGATCATCAAAATCAACGGCAATATGACCTAGTTCACCACCAGCACCACTAAATCCATGGATTAATTGGTTACCAGCAATGACTCCACCACCAACACCAGTGCCTAGTGTTACAAAGACTACATCTGGTTCATTATTTCCTGCTCCAACCCATTTTTCTCCTAGAGCAGCCACATTCGCATCATTATCAATATAAAATGATAAGCCTAATTCTGATTCAATTTGTTGCTTAATCGGTTGTAATGTTTTCCAATTTAAATTATATGCACCAATAACGGTTCCCTCTTGGCGATTTACTACACCAGGAGACCCCATTCCAATTCCTAAAAAATCATCCTTTGTTAGCCCTAATAGCGTTAGTTTATGTTTAATCGATTGAATAATATCTGGTACAATATGGCTTCCTTCATCTAAAATAGTTGTAGGAATAGACCATTTTTCTTGAATCTCACCATTTTGTGTTAAAATAGCAAATTTAATAGAGGTACCCCCTAAATCAATTCCGATAATTTTTTTATTCATAATCTTCACCTCATAAAACGTATTCATTTTATTTATAGTATATCAGTTAATATAATGATTTCATAGTACTACTTTTTTCGTACCAATGAAAAATAAGACAATAAATACAATAGCATATAGACAAGCAAAAATAACTCTTTGATAAACTTTTGTATATCGATCACCACTAAATGAAAAAATAGCTGTTGCTAAATAACCACCAACTAAGCCACCAATATGTCCATACAAATCCACTCTACTTAATAAAAAACTTGAAGCTAAATTCATGATCAATAAAGCCTTATATTGCATCCCTAATTCCTTAAAAAATCGAATATATCCATGTTTTGTAGATAAATATAAGATAATACCAAATAAGCCAAATAAGGACGTACTTGCACCAGCCGAAATGGACGGACTAAAAGCAAAACTTGCCACATTTCCTATTATTCCACTTAATAAATAAATGATAAAAAATCTTCCTGAACCAATAATACTTTCCAATTGATTTCCTAAAAAATATAAAAAGATACTATTCATTAAAACATGTTCCAAACCAATATGTAAAAATATTGGAGTTACAAATCGCCAATATTGATGTAGAAAGACAATATAAGGATTATATTTTGCACCATAATAAACTAATACGGATGGATTGGTTGATCCTCCACTTACTGTCATTAATAGAAATAAAATAATTTGAAGTAATAAAAATCCATTCGTTACTGTTAAATTTTGAAGAATCATTCGCTTATATCTTTCTTTTTTCCAATAATTCATTTACGTGAATCACTCCTTCTGTTGTAATTACCCATTCTACGGGAATATCAAATTTTTCAACATCCCATAGTGCCGTTTCATAGACTTGTTCCATATAGGCTAAGCTCACTGTATCATATTCCCCTTGAGATAAAAAACAATCATAATACCCGCCACCAAATCCTAAACGTTCTCCCTTTTTTGAATAGGCAAGACCTGGAACAATGACTAAATCAATTTCCTCTTCATTCACCCAAATCGGATCGATAGGTTCTTCTATTCCAAACGCATTCTTCCCAAATTCAGTTTGAGGATACCAATAAGCAAAACGCATTTGACGATTCGAAAATGTAATTGGAACGACAATCTGTTTCCCTTGATTTCTCGCGAATATCATAATGTTTTCAGTCGAAAATTCTATCTCCATAGATTTTGTTAATGCAATTGTTTTTGCTTCTTTCCATTGCGGAATTTCAGAAAGATAACGAATCACTTGAGTTTCTTGTAACTTTCGAGATTCTTTTGTGAGATTCATTAATACAGTTTTTGCTATCTTTCTAATCTTTTGTTTATTACCTACTTCAGAATGAATTGCCCTATTTTTTTCTTTTTCCATAAATTAATCCTTTTTCTTTTTTGTTAAAGGTAATGTAATACGAAAAATTGACCCATGATTTAATAAAGTTGAAACAGAAATTTCACCATTATAGCTTTCCGTTAACTCTTTTGCAATCGATAATCCTAAACCATTACCGCCTCTTTCTCTAGAACGAGCTTTATCCACACGATAAAATCTTGAAAATACCTTTTTGCGATCCTCTTCCGTCATCCCCATTCCGAAGTCTTGTACAGCGATTTCAACATGTTCCTCTCCTTTTGACAAGCTAATAATAATTTCCTTACGCTCTAAAGAGTATTTAACTGCATTATCCATTAAAATAATGATTACTTGCTCAAAATGATTTAAATAAATTGGAACCCATAATTGTCGTTTCAAATCATCATCAAATACAAATGTGAAATCTGGATACAATACTTCAAAATTATGAACTACTTGTCTAACAACATCCGTTACATTGGTCGTAGCATCTTTATATTGTTCCTTAACTTGGGGAGCTCTTGATAAATCTAACATTTCTTGTACTAAAGTTTTCATTCTTCCTAATTCAAATAGTGAAGCTTGAAGGGACTCTTCTAAAACTTCTGGATCATCTTTCCCCCAACGGTTTAATAATTTTAAATGCCCTTCTACTATGGCAACAGGTGTTCTTAATTCATGAGAAACATCTTCTACGAAATGTTTTTGTTGTTCGATATAAAAACTAATTTTATCTAATAATTCATTAAAATGCTTTGACACAATGGTAAATTCATCATTTTTATTCGAAATACTTAAACGTTTAGTCGCAATATTCTCCTCACTAATCGAGGAAATAATTTCTTGAATTTTTTTAATAGGTTTTGTCATTTGATTTGATAAAAAATACCCTAATGCGATAGCAAGAAACATAGATACAGCAATCGCATAAATGGCTAATTGATTTAACTCTTGATTTAATTGCTGAGTATTTACTAAGCGATTGGTAATCGATAAATATCCTAATAACACTCTCGTCTTGTTTGATAAAATAGGAACTGATGATTGAACAATTTTTTTACCATTTTTTAAAATTTTGATTTGTGTTTTTGCTTCTGTTCCAATAGCTTCCCCATCATTCCATGATTGTGTTTTAAAAATTTCTTTTCGATTCGTACCAAAGACTTGCACATTAATCTGCTGATCATTTGTATAAAATTTTTTTTGGTAGATTCCATCTTTATCTTTTTGATAACTATTATTTTGATTTAAAACAGCCAAAACATTTGCAGCTGTAATGGGAGATTCATACTCTGATAATTTTTCATTTAATTGTTCACGGTATTTTTCCGTTAGTGCTACTTCTTGACTTTGATAATGTTGTATTTCAAATCCTATAAATCCAACAATCACCATTGTTAATAGTAAAAAAATAGTGGTCGAAATAATCAACCACCATTTTTTTCCAACG
>CAUQAL010000093.1:0-4384 GCA_963515985.1 uncultured Granulicatella sp. | reverse complement strand
AAAAAACACCCCAAAAGTTAGATTTTTTATGTCTAACTTTTGGGGTGCAGTACATTTTCTCGGTCTTTTTTGTTTTGATTACATTTTGAGTTGCACATCATCTCTAATGGGTATAGAATAGAGTGTAATTTTGAAAAGAAGGAGAGATGGCATGGAAGAAGGACTAGATCAGAAGTTTAATAAAACACAATTAAGAATGAATATTTTTCATATTGTATGGCCTGTTTTTATTGAAGTGTTATTAGGTTCTTTATTTGGAATGGTCGATATGATGATGGTAGGTCGTATTCCAGAACATGCGGCTCAAGCAGTTTCTGCTGTCGGAATGACGAATCAACCTGTATTTTTAGGGTTGAGTTTTGTTCAAGCTTTAAATGTTGGTGGAACAGCCATCATTGCTCGTTATTATGGAGCAAAAAAATATAAAAATATTAGTTTAGTCTTAAAACACGTCATGTTACTGGCAATGCTAGGATTTGTGCTTCCTATTTCTGTATTAATGATTGTATTGGCTCCCTATGTATTATCCTTTTTAGGGGCAGATTCTTCTGTTATTGAAGTTGGGTCAGGATATTTTAGAGTGATTATGTTTGGTTTCATTTTTCAATCATTTTCATTTACGATGACTGCCGCTTTGCGTGGAATTGGTGAAACAAAAATTCCGATGCGTAATAATTTAATCGCAAATAGTTTAAATGTACTTGGAAATGCAGTGCTCATTTATGGTTTATTTGGTTTCCCAGTGCTTGGAGTAACCGGAGCAGCTATTTCGACAGCATTAAGTAATGTGATTGCCATGTCGTTAAACTTACGGTATGTGTTATCTAAAAAGAGTGTTTTATATTTAGATTTTAAGGAAAAATTTGAATTTCGTTTTGAAATGATGAAAGATTTAATCCGAATTGGATTACCGACTGCTTTAGAACAATTAGCATTAAGAGTAGGAATTATTTCATTTTTAAATATTGTTTCTGGATTAGGGACAAATGTTTATGCAGCTCATCAAATTTCATTAAATATTTTAAATCTAACTTATTCACCTGCCCAAGCTTTTGGCATAACGGCTTCCACTTTAATGGGACAATCTTTAGGAGCAAAAAATGAACAATTGGCAAGAATCTATACAAGAATGTGTCAACGAATTGGTTTTGTGATTGCCATTGGGATGTCATTATTTATCTTTTTTGGTTCGAAAACTTTAGCAGAATTTTATTCAACGAATCCAGAAATTATTCAAAATACAATGATTGCCTTAACAATTGTAGCATTTGTTCAACCTTTCCAAAGTCATCAATTAATTACTTCTGGTGCATTAAGAGGAGCAGGAGATACAGTATGGCCATTGATTGCCATTTTTGTAGGGTCAATTGTTATCCGTGTTAGTTTAGGATATATTTTTGTAAACATCATTGGGTTAGGTTTAGCAGGTGCTTGGTATGCAGTATTTATTGACCAATTTATTCGTTGGCTCATTATTCTATTTAGATTTAGATCAGGAAAATGGAAAAATATACGTATTTCTCTAGATTAGGAGAGGAAAGGATAACCCTTTTTATTTTCATGAAAAAGGTGTATACTAAGTGGTGTACTTTTTTGAGGAGGGACTTATTTGGCAAATTATAGTTATCCATTAGACTTGGATTGGACTCACCAAGAAATGTCAACAGTTATTGCATTATGGAATGCTGTAGAAGATGCTTATGAACGTGGAATTGAAACAGAATTATTTATTAAACGATATAAAGATTTCAAAACGATTGTAAAAAGTATCGGTGAAGAAAAAAGACTTGGTAAAGAATTTGAATCGGTTTCTGGATATAGTTTATACCGTGTCGTTCAAATGAGTAAAAATGCTTCAAAAAGAATTAAAATGGAACAGTAGAAAGGATGTTAGTTATGGATTTATTAGCAACACATTTATTAGTCAATGATTGGATTATGGAGGCTGGGAATAAAATTCGTCATAGCTTTGGTGAATCAATTACAGTTGATACAAAATCTAGTCGTAATGACTTAGTAACGAACGTTGATAAGGAAATCGAGCAATTTTTAATTTCAAAAATTCGTGAACAATTCCCAACACATAAAATTATGGGAGAAGAAGGATTCGGTGACGAATTAACTTCAATGGACGGATATGTATGGTTAATTGACCCAATCGATGGCACATTAAACTTTGTAAAACGTCAAGAAGATTTTGGAATTATGGTCGCTTTATATAAAGATGGCGTTGGTTTATTAGGTTATATTTATGATGTAATGCGTGATCGTTTTGTTTATGGTATTAAAGATTACGGTGCTTATTGCAATGGTCGTCGTTTATCTAAACCAGAAGTTCACAGTATTGGTGATAGTTCTATTAACGTAAACGGATTTATGTTATTAGAAGCAAATGAAAAAGAAGCAGCTATGATTCGTAAAGCAATGGTAACTCGTACTTATGGAGCTTCTTCAATTGAACATATTCAAGTCGTATTAGGAAAATCTGTTGCTTATGTATCAACATTATTAGCACCATGGGATATTGCTGCTGGTATGGTAATTGCAAAAGAATTAGATTTACACTATAGTACAGTAGATGGAAAAGAAGTTGACTTCTTAGTACCAAATAAAAAGACTACAGGAGTTATCTGTTCGAAAGAGATTGCAGAAGAAATTATTGCAGCGTTTAAATAATAACAATAGAGTCGTAAGATTTTACGACTCTTTTTTATAAGGAGAATTTATGAATATTGCAGTTTATTGTGCCGCTAATCAACGTAGTTGTTCAACTTTCGGTGAAAGAACCGAAGAACTAGGAAAGTGGATTGCGAAGAAGAATCACACACTTGTTTATGGTGGAGGAAATACTGGATTAATGGGTATTGTTGCTACAGCTGTGATGCAAACTGGTGGACAAGTCATTGGTGTCATGCCGCAGTTTTTTGTGGATCGTGAAATAGCAAAAAAAGACATTACAAAACTTGATATTGTTGAAACGATGTCAGAACGTAAAAACAAAATGATTGAATTAAGTGAAGCGTATATTGCACTTCCTGGAGGTCCAGGAACACTAGAAGAAATTGCAGAAGTAGTTTCATGGGTAAGAGTTGGTCAAACGAATGGAATATGTATTTTCTATAATATGGAAGGGTATTATGATCATTTAGAGGCTTTTTTCAATCATATGGTAACGACAAAACTATTAAGCAAGGAAGATAGAAATCAAATACATTTTGTAAAATCACTAGAAGAAATTAAAAAATTAATCGAAAACTACGAAAAGCGTTAGAGGAGAGTCTGACGCTTTTTAATATTTGGTAAAACTATTTAAATGATCAGTTTTTTGAACAGTAATGAGCTTATAATAGTAAGAGAAGGAAAGTTTAGAGTTATTTTTAGAGGTGTAAAATGGGTGGATATGTTATGAAAAAGAGTATTATTCTTATATTGGTAATATTTTCCTGTATTTTTAAGTTCAATCATTTTGCCCAGAACAATAGAAATGATCTTTCTGAATTAGGGACTCATGTCCAAAATATAAAATTGGAGTATAAAAGTGAGAGAGGTTTTGGAAACGATAGATTTGATATATACTCTTTTTCTATAGAGGGTGAAGTTAACTTTAATGATAATGTTAGTAATCTTAAAGGGATTTATCAAAAAGAATTTAGAAGTATCCTAAATACAGAAAGTAAAAAGAATCAAGAATTAAAAGAAAAACAAAATCAAATAGAAAAACTGTTAAAGGAGAAACGTTTTATTTATAAATACGTTATCCTAAAAGGTACTAAAAAATTGTATTTGTATGATTCAGTATCAAAAAAAGGATATTGTTTCATACTAATAATTTGATTTTTGTCGTATAATCATTAATGTAATATTAAAATGATTAAATGAAGGAGACTTTATAGTGAGATACATACTTTTATTACGTGGAATTAATGTTGGTGGTAAGAATAAAGTAGCAATGAGTGAACTGAAAGCATTATTAGAAGGGTTAAATTTTCAAAATGTTAATTCTTATATTAATAGTGGGAATTTATTTTTTAATAGTATGGATACACTTGATACTTGTATTTGCAAAATCAAAGATTTGTTAGAAAGTCATTATGAGTTTTCAATTCCTTTTGCTTTACTGACGAAAGAAGAATATTTAAAAGAAAAAGTAAACTTACCAGACTGGTGGAATGAAGAGTTAGCAAGAAGAGATGTATTATTCTTTTCTCATCATTTAGATAAAAGCTTGATACTAGAGTTTCTTAATAAAGCAAACTTTCATAATGAGATAGTCCATATAGGAAATCGTGCTGTATTTTGGGGTAAATTCGATGAAGCAGAGTATTTAAAGACAACTTACCATAAACAGTTATTAAAGCAAGATTTTTATAAAATGATTACGATT
>CAUQAL010000092.1:0-4697 GCA_963515985.1 uncultured Granulicatella sp. | reverse complement strand
TCGGATTTCTCTTTTTTGCATATAAAAAATCCTGTCGGTGATTTCTCACCAACAGAATTTGTCGAACAACCGTGAGATTTAGTAGTTGAATCTCGCTAGGCTTTTGCTTTTTACCTCAAAATTATTTGTATATTGTACACTGTTCTAGTAATAGACTAAAATCAATACAGCGTTTTTTTACTTGGAGTTGATGTTTGGAAAGAATACTATTATCAGAATTCACTAATTGATATAACTTTTCTGCTTTTTTCTTCAATACATCTTGATTGGAATTGATAAATCTTAATTGGGCGTTTAATAAATTTCTATAATACTCATCAGGAATAGCATGAATATCCATTAAAATTAACTCGGAGTTTGGAATAGGGATCATGTTATTAAAGTTGATAGCCCCTTGATACCCACTATTAATTTTATGAAAATCAGCTCCATTTTTCATGTTAAGATGTTTAGGTTTTGGAGATGATAAAGGTGCAAAAAAGTTATTTCCGTCTATAGTAAAGATAACTCCAACAAATGGACGTTTCGAATCTTTATTTTCTGGAACTTTTGCATCGAAATTTTTTAAATAGTCTACATACTTATTTGTAACATTATATAATTTCATACAACCTCAATCTAAAAAGAAAGGGAGATTTCTCTCCCTTTTGCTTTTTGTCACTCACTTAATGGTGGAGTATCACCGCTTTTTTGTCACTCACTTAATGGTGGAGTATCACCGCTTTTTTGTCACTCACTTAATGGTGGAGTATCACCGCTTTTCTAAGGTAATTCTATTAAAATGATAGATGTATGTCAACTAATTTAATTAGGATTAATCATTTTTGTTCGACAATTTCTGTTTGACACTTCACGTAACTAAAAATACGTACTTTTTAAGTTAGTCAAAACTAGAGAATAGGAATGAGGTAGTTACAAAAAAGATTCTTAATGAACTCCGCAGATAAAATATCTTTGTCAATATTTCCTGTAAGACTTATAATAAGGATAGATATTACGATTAACAGTCATTTTGGAGATGATAGCTATGATGTTTTCTGATGATAGAAAATTTACCCTTAGTGGTTGGTTACAAGTACATGAAAAAAAGGTATACGATAGACCCTATCAATTACAGATCTTTTTATTGCTATACGAATTTATTTCTAAAATAGAAAACGATGAATGGGATTTATGGCATTTATTTGGATTAGAAAAAGGACCTGTTTATGGGGCGGTGTTGATGGACTATAGTAAAATATGTGATAGATTTCATCGATATTCAAAAAGTACTTATGAAGAAAAAATCATTGAAGTGAATGATGATAGAGCAAAGAGATGTGCTTTCATGGTACAAACCCGAACAGAAGAAGAATGGTCAACTTTCACAAAGAGGCTAAATATTTGGAAAGCAAAAGAAAGTGAAATTTTTAAACATGAAAGAAAAATGGCAGAGTTAGACTGGGATGATTTTAATGATGCAGATATAAATTTAATAACAATGCTCGCTAATCAATATTCTAGTGAAATGGTTGAAAATAGTGAGATAATTACTGTAAAAGAGAAAAAATTCGTAGTTTCAAAAATAAATCACGAGAAGATTATTCAAAATCATATGGAGAGATTAGAGAAATTAGCGAAAAAACCTAAGTTATATAATCCTGTATTTGTTAGAATAGATGACGAAGGTGAGCTTGTGTTGGAGTAGAAGTCGTTTGAAATAGGTTGAATATATCCTAAAAAATGTTACAATAGAAAAAAGGAGGAGATAACATGCAAATTAATATTGAAAACTTAGTCTCTATTTCAGAAGCAAATCAAAACTTCTCTAAGGTAGCTCGAATGGTAGATGCTAATGGAAATGTGGTGATTTTGAAGAATAATACACCAAAATATGTGTTAGTGGATTATCAGAGTATAATGAATGAGAAGAAGGGGACACCAACAGTTGTTGAACAATCAACGTTGGATGAAGTTGCAACTTCAGTTTTATCCCGTCATCTTGACGCGTTTAAGGAATTGGCAAAATGAGAATCATGACTGTTGAACAAGTTATCGAATTACACAGAAAACTTATTCAAGCGACGGGTGGTCTAGATGGTGTCAAAGATGCAGGATTAATAGAATCTTCTTTATCTTCAGCTTTTAACGCATACTTTGGTGTTGATCATTATCCAAGTATTGAAGAAAAGGCTGCTAGACTTTGTTATTCGCTAGTAAATAATCATGCTTTCTTTGACGGAAATAAACGAATTGGTATTTATGTTATGTTGGTCTTTTTAGAGTTAAATGGTATTGTATTAAAGCAGACCAATGAAGAAATTCTTAAGTTAGGTGTAGGTGTAGCTTCATCAGAATTAGATTATGATTCCATTTTAGAATACATTAGAAATCATAGATGATTTTAAAAATTATAAAGTTGATAGAGAAAACATAGGTTATTAAAAAAATCCTATTTGTATACTCTTTGATATTTTACATAAATCAAAAAATCATGAGCTTTAATATAATAATGTTTTTGCGAAAATAGAAAATAAATTAATTTCAAAATATTTATAAATATCTTGAAGTCATTATATGAATAAAATCATTTTCAGGAGAATGTAGTCTAAACCGCATTCTCTTTTTTGTTATTTACTTTAAACAGAGACAAATTTTCCGGTATTTTCACCACAAAAATAGTCCAGCAATCAAAAGTATGTTATAATGTTTAGTGACTATGGATGAAGATGTATAGACAGATTTGCGACATAGATAATAAGACAGAATATGAAATACAATGACTAGAATAAGAAAGGGAGACCTATGGCAAGAGATATTGGAATTGATTTAGGGACTGCGAATATTTTAATCTATTTAAAAAATCGTGGCATCATCTTAAATGAACCATCATTAGTCGCTGTGGATGATAAGAGTAATACAGTGATTGCAGTGGGGGAAAAAGCCTATAAGATGTTAGGTAGAACGCCACGAGATATTTCTATTGTTCATCCGCTAAAAGGCGGGGTTATTGCGGATATTGCGGTAACGGAACAATTATTAGAGATGTTTATTCATAAATTACATTTGAATACATTTTTTCAAAAACCGGATATTTTAATTTGTACGCCTACAAATGTAACAACTGTGGAGCAAAAGGCTATTATTCAAGCGGCTATTAAGTGTGGTGGACATTCGATTTATTTAGAAGAAGAACCAAAAGTTGCTGCTGTTGGAGTGGGCTTAGATATTTTTTCACCTTCTGGTAATATGATTGTCGATATTGGTGGAGGAACAAGTGATATTGCCGTGCTTTCTATGGGAGCAACAGTATCTAGTCGTTCGATTAAATTAGCTGGGGATGATATGGATCATCAAATTATGGACTATATTAAGGAAAAATATCAGTTGATTATAGGTGAAAGAACTGCAGAAGCGATTAAGATGGATTTAGGTTCTGCTATTGAAGTGGAAACAGAATCGGACATGATTGTCAAAGGTCGTGATATGACAACTGGTCTTCCGAAGACGGTAACCATTTATACAAATGAAATTTACCATTGCTTAAAAGAAATTTTAGATACGATTTGTGAGGAAACACGTTTAGTACTAGAAGATACTCCTCCGGAATTAGCAGGAGATATTATTGAACGAGGAATTGTGGTAACAGGTGGTGGTGCTTTAATTCATGGCATTGATCGTATGTTATCGGAACGATTACAAGTTCCAGTCTTTTTAGCTGATAATCCATTGGAAAGTGTCGCTATTGGTACGGGTGTATTATTGGATCGCATTAAGAGAGAACGTGGATTGTTTGATGGATTTAAGCGTTTATTCTCTTCGAAGCGTGTTGTCATGAATCCTACTGCAAATATCTTTGATGATGAAGCGAATCGTAAGTCATAAGAGGTGAGGATATGTTTAATAGATTAGAGCATTTTTATAATAGTAAGCCATTTGTAGTTATTGTTCTTATCCGCATCGCCTTATTTTTAGGATTAGCATTTCTTCTATTTATCGTTGGATTAATGATTGGTTACAGTGTTCTTGGTGGTGAAGGAAATCCATTCTCAGTATTTTCTGGGGAAGTTTGGCAAAAGATTTTTGATTTTGTTCGATAGGCAATTTCTTTGACCTTTATTGACAAATTCGTTACACTAGTATTGCAAATGAAATTTATAAGAAAGATGGAGGAGCAACATGAATTTAATTCCTACAGTTATTGAACAATCATCACGTGGAGAACGCGCGTATGATATTTACTCAAGATTATTAAAAGACCGTATTATTATGGTAAGTGGACCAATTCACGATGATATGGCAAATGCGATTATTGCGCAATTATTATTCCTAGATGCGCAAGATCCTGAGAAAGATATTTATATGTATATTAACTCTCCAGGAGGAAGTGTTACTGCAGGTTTAGCAATCTATGACACAATGAATTTTATTAAAGCAGATGTCCAAACAATTGCGATGGGATTAGCTGCTTCAATGGGTTCATTCTTATTAACAGCTGGTACAAAAGGCAAACGTTATGCATTACCAAATGCTGAGATTTTAATTCACCAACCATTAGGTGGAGCTCAAGGTCAAGCAACAGAAATCGAAATCGTTGCTCGTCAAATTTTAAAAACACGTGAACGTTTAAATGCGATTTTAGCAAAACAAACGGGACAAAAAATTAAAACAATTGAGAAAGATACAGATCGTGATAACTATATGACAGCTCAAGAAGC
>CAUQAL010000091.1:0-4840 GCA_963515985.1 uncultured Granulicatella sp. | reverse complement strand
TCCTACTTACATTTGCTTTTTCCATAAGCTCATTATGTTGCATATCTAAATCAATGAGTTTTTTAAATAACCTTTTATAACTTAATTCCATATAACCTCCAAGATTATTTTTTCGATAGCTAATCTCGTACATATATACATTAAAAAAATACTTATGTTTGTTATTACATACAAATTTATTATAACATTAACTATAGGTTATTTTTAATCAATTGATACATCACTTTAAAAAAGCAAAAAAATAAAGGCCGTCCGGAGACTACCGATATTTATCTCTCTTCACCTTTGCTATGGTCTTTCTTATTAGACTTAGTTTTGTCATCTATCTTAAAACTTTTTATTTGACCTAATATAGAATTTTTTCCTCATCATCATACCCTCCAACTTTTGAGTATAAAAATAGACAATAGAGTTTTTAATTTCTATCGTCTAAGATTATCTAATATTTATTTTTCTTTAAATTGATTTTATTGTATAGTTTAATAATTCTATTAATCCAATTATAAAAATCATGACCACCCGTTAGACGGGTGGTCATGATTATACTAATTCACTTTTCAAATAAGCATCTACTAAAGCTTCGGTTGCTTGAATTGATTTAATATGAGTTCTTTCATAGGAATGACTTGATTCAATTCCTGCTCCTAATAAAGCATGTTTGACATCTGCTCCTGCACGCATGGCAGCTGAAGCATCACTTCCATAAAATGGATAAATATCTAAACGATAGTCAATTTCTTTTTCTTTTGCTAAGTCTACTAAATGTTGACGTAGCGTATAATTATAAGGACCAGAACCATCTTTTACACAAATAGAAACCGTATATTCATCTGTTTGTTGGTCATCTCCCATTGCACCCATATCGACTGCTAAAAATTCTACAGCATTTTCAGGAATACTACTATTCGCTCCTGTTCCTGTTTCTTCAATACAACTAAACATAAAATGAGTCGTTACTGGTAACTGAACATGCCAATCACGATATGTCTTTAATAAATTTAATAAAATAGCTGCACTAACTTTATCGTCCAAGAAACGACTTTTTACAAATCCAGTTGGAGTAATCGTTGTGCGTGGATCAAAGGAAATAAAATCTCCCACTTCAATTCCATAACTTCTTGTCTCTTGTTCTGAATTTACTTCTAAATCCAAACGAACTTCCATATTATCTTGCGTACGTTCTGCTGTACCTGCATCTTTATAAACATGACAACTTGTTTGATGAATTAAAATCGTTCCCGTAACAGTTTCTCCTGTTGAAGCAATATGAACGGTACAGTTTTCTCCTTCAATCATATTCCATGGATAACCACCAATTTTATCTAACTTCAAACGACCACTTGGTTTAATGGCACGAACAATCGCTCCTAATGTATCCACATGGGCAGTTACTACACGACTACTCGTGTTGTCCTTCCCCTCTACCGTTACGATAATATTTCCCTTTGGTGTTCTTTTATAAGGGTATCCTAATTTGTCAAGAGTTTTCATTAAATACTCTTGTACTCCTACTGTATATCCCGTTGGAGAAGGGACTGCTAATAATTCTTGTAAATATTCTAATGTTTGATTCATCTATAAATTCCTTTCGAATAACTTCTAAATTCCTACCATATCTCGGTAAAGTTGGTGCGCATAACTATCCGTCATTCCTGATATAAAATCAGTTGCCAATAATAAGCGTAAATATAATTTCTCTACTTCAGATTTACCTTCTGCAAAATAATGATACGAACGTTTTTGACTTTCTGAAATAATCCCAATTTTCTTCAAATCCACATAATTTAATCGACGGTTTGTATCATAAGCGACTAATGGTGGAACAAAACTATCTAATAAATATGTTAAAGTAGAATATCCTGAAATTTCCAAACGTAAAATACTCTTATGATCATATATTTTATCTTCAGAAATTTTTCTTAAATGAGTGTATAGCTCATGTGCACTAGACTGCGTTAATAAATCTTCTTGGTACTCTCCGTTCATAATCTGTTCATAATGAATGACAAAAGACTCTGTCGCTGCGTCAATTAACATCGTTCTTAGATCGACAAAAAATTGATTAATACTAAAAATTTCCTCATCAATAGTTTCTAATATTTTCACGACTTTTTTTGAATGCGAAGAAGTTTTATCTTCCTTTAACACGGAATGTAAATATTCCTTTACAACGGCAAATCTTAACACACCTTTTCCAATGGCATCTTCCATATCTGCAATTAAATATGCAATATCATCTGCAGCTTCTAAAATAAACGTCAATGGATGGCGATTTTCTCCTGTTCCAGTAATCGAAGTAATTTGACGGAAAATATCCTCTTCAGATCTGAAAAATCCTACTTTTTTTGAAGTGATTTTGTCAGTTTTTGGCTGATTAGAAGCTCTTGTATATTTTAAAATCGTATTAATCGTCGCAGGAGTTAAATCTAATCCATCAAAATTCCCCTTAAAATCATGTAGTTTCGATATAATTCTTAGTGATTGTGCGTTCCCTTCAAAATGATAAAAATCATGTACATAGGGGCTTGCTAAAAATTCATCTGCTACATCTGAATGTTCTGCTAAAATTCGTGGTAAATTTTTCTTAAACCATTGACGAATAATATCTTCTCCAAAATGTCCATATGGAGGATTGCCAATATCATGTAATAAACTTGCACATTCTACAATTCGAGCAATATCACTTTGATGCTCAATCATTTCTTGCTTACTAGAATCTGTTTCAATCAATAAATCTTGTTGCAATAATCGTACAATTTCACTCACTAATGTTCTTGCAATCATTGCTACTTCTAAAGAATGTGTTAATCTTGTATGGATAAAATCTAATCTTTCTAATGGAAATACTTGCGTCTTATCTTGTAATCGCCTAAAAGCGGGACTTGTTACAATTCTTTTATAATCATCATCGAACTCATTTCGATGGTTTGAATCTTTGTCTGAAAGACGAGTAGTCGCCAATAACGTTTTCCATTCCATGTCATCACTCCTTTCCTCTATCTTAAACCAATTTACGAAACATTTCCATCATAGAAAGAAAAAAGAGCAAAGTATTCGACTACTTCACTCTCTAATGATTATTTTGATAAAATCAATTCTTCTTTCATATGAATATCATCTAATTCTCGTTTAAAGAAAAATAGACAAAGAACTAAAGAAATGACATCTGATACAGGGGTAGCAAACATCATCCCCTCTACTCCAAAAAGATACGTCATCAATAGCATCATTGGTAATAAAATCAATAATTGTCTCGCTAATGATAAAAATGCCCCCGTTTTTGCTTTTCCAATTGCTGGGAAAAATGTTGTAATTAAAATCGTTATCCCATTATTTAAAGTAAATAGCATAAAGTATCTCATATAACGAATTCCAAATTCAAAATACAAATCATTTCCATTACCGAATAGTTGAATAATTTGTAAGGGAAAAATTTCAAACACTGCCCAAGTAACAAATGAAAGTCCAAATCCTATTTTCAATGCTAGAAAAATCGTTTGACGTACTCGCTCGTAATATTTTGCCCCATAATTATATCCGACAATCGGCTGAACTCCTTGCGTCATTCCAATAATTAATGCAATAAAAATAACAAATACTTTTGCTACAATTCCACCAACTGCAATTGGAATTTCACTTCCATAAATAGACATAGCTCCATATGTTTTTAATAAATTATTCGACACAATTTGTACAATTAAGGCTGAAATTTGGAAAATAAATGAAGTCAATCCTAGAGCAGCAATTGCTTCTACTTGCTTCATATGCGGAATAAAATCTTCCCATTGAAATTTCACAGAACGAAACTTTGGAATATAAGCAAATAATAATAATGCTGAAACCATCTGACTGATCACCGTTGCCCAAGCTGCTCCGGCAATTCCCATTTGAAATACAAAAATGAAAATTGGATCTAATACTGTATTTAAAACAGCTCCTACAATAATTGCCATCATTGAAAAAGTCGCTCTTCCATCTGAACGAACAAGAGGATTAAATCCTGTTGAAAATAAGAAAAATGGAATTCCATATGCCGTAATACGAGAATATTCCATGGCATAATCAAAAATTTGATTCGTTGCTCCAAATAATTGCATTAAAGGTGCTAAAAAGATTTGAACAAGCACACAAACTGCAATTCCCATTACCATTAATTGAATAACTGCTGTCCCTGCAATTCTTCTTGCTTTCTCCACTTCTTTGCGACCTAATTCCAAATTAAAATTAGATGCAGCTCCTACTCCTGTCATTAATCCTAATGCTAAACAAATCGTTGTAATTGGAAAAGCAATATTCGTCGCAGCATTTCCTAAATATCCAACTCCTTGTCCAATAAAAATTTGATCAACGATGTTATATAAGGCATTGACGACATTAGCAATCATTGCGGGAATCGCTAATTGCATCAATAATTTTTTGATGGGCTGCGTTCCCATCGGATTTTCAATAGTTGTCATGAACTAACTCCTTTTTTGTAACTTCGAACAAAAATATTGTAAGGTGGTTTAAATAAATATGTCAATGAAATATTTTTTCTATATGAATAGTAGTTATCTTTTTCTATTTTTCCAAACTCTTTCTATGATACTTAAACTAGTAGATTTATAAATATGATTTCTTGAAATAGTCGTGTCTCGTAATTTAACAATCTCTGGATGATTTCTCACTTCACTTTTTCTCCAAGAACTATAATTAATTCCTAATTGTTCACACATTTCTTTTGTTGTTAAGTTTTCCTTGCACATTGTCGTTTTTTGATATCCCAATTTTTGTAACAATTTATCAAATCGTTCTGGATTTTGTTCAATTACATTAAACACTAAATCTTCTACTTCCATAA
>CAUQAL010000090.1:0-4860 GCA_963515985.1 uncultured Granulicatella sp. | reverse complement strand
CCTAGTTTTATTGGCGATAAATTTTTATTAAAATCTATAGATATTTTGAATTCAGTTAGAGAAGAGGGAAAAGATAAGGCTGAATGGAATATGCGTATGGCATATGCCTATCAATATTTGACTCATGAGGAAGAAAAGGCTATTCTTTATGCATTACGTTGGGCAGAGCTAGATCCTGAGGAACAGAATGCATTGGAAGTAGTAAAAGAGTGCAAAGAAGAAATTGAAAAAAGAGTATTCAGAGTAAATGTGGCTACGGAGAAAGTAATCGATCAAGAAACTGCTGAAATTGACGAAGACTGGTGCATTTATCTATGCAATGCATTTGCTTGTGACTTACCGGCTGTGATTAGAACCAATTTAGCTCTTAGGGATTTTGAATTTACTGCAAACTACCCTAAAAGACTAGAATTACAAATATTATATAAAAATGCTGATGACAACGGATTTCCTTCAAGAGAAGAAGGGGAGTATGTATATTCTATAGAAGACGCTGTAGTAGAGATTATTGAACAACATGGAGATATGTTAGCAGGTGTTGTGAAATGCGATGAGAGAGTACGTATTGTTTCGTATGCTAAGAATGAGTTGGGTTACTACGATGAAATTTCTGAGATGATGTCAGAAAATTTCCCTGAGTATGCCTATACATTTGCAGTATTTGAAGATAAGGACTGGGACATGTATTTTCATGCACTGTATCCTGACAGATATGAATATCAAAGCATTATGAATATGAGGCTTATTGAGAATATTAAAAGTGATGGTGATAGTATGGTGCCGAGAGTACTCGAACATTGCCTACTCTTTAAAACAGAAGAAAATGGAGAAGCCTTTTTAGCCAAAGTGATGGAAGACGGTTTTATAAAACTTTCATTAGAAAATCTGAGCAACAATGAGGATATAGATAAGGAATATCCATATGTACTTGTCATTGGAAGGGAAGATGCTTTTGAAAATATCGATGAAATTGTCTGGTATCTTATGGATATAGCAGAAGAATTTGACGGGGAATATAGTGGCTGGGGATGCCATATTGTAAAGTAGCGTGAAATAGCACTTTAAAGAGAAGAAGCGAGATGAAAACGTCCTTTAAAAATATAGATTTCAACAAGCTCTTTGTTAAACAAGGTTGATGAAACAATGTTAACAGAAAATAACGATGTTATGTTGTCTCTCTTTATTTTACAACTTAGGTAAGTATAAATAATCGCCTAAGTTCTTAGCAATCGCCTAAAAATGTGATATAATTAGGCGAAAAGAAAAGGAGGTAGGCGAATGCGACTTTTTAGTTATGAAAATCTAGCAAGAAGTAAGTGGGATAGTGAAATTATAAATCTTCTTTCACAAATTCATGAACATAAGGGAAAACAAGAACTTTTTTTGGCACGTAAACCTGCTGTTTTAGATAAATTAGTAGAGATTGCTAAAATTCAGAGTGTAGAAGATTCTAATAAAATAGAGGGAATTGTTACTACAGCAGTCAGAATAAAAGAGTTAATGAATCAAAAAACAACTCCTAGAAATAGGGATGAAGAAGAAATTCTTGGATATAGAGATGTACTAAATACGATTCATGAAAGTTATGAATATATTCCAATCAATAGTAACTATATTTTGCAGCTTCATAGAAATCTATTTAAGTATAGTGAAAAAGGAATCGGTGGACGATATAAAAATACGCAGAATTCTATTGTGGAAAAAGATAAAGATGGTAATACTATCGAAAGGTTTAAGCCATTATCTCCATATGAAACACCAGACGCAATTGAACAAATTTGTAATGAATTGAATATAGCTTTTGATAAAAAAGAAGTGGATTCCTTACTTTTAATTCCAATTTTTATTCATGATTTTCTTTGTATTCATCCTTTCAATGATGGGAATGGAAGGATGAGTCGTTTATTAACAACTCTCTTGCTATACAGACAAGGATATGTAATTGGGAAATATATCAGTTTAGAAAGTAAAATAGAAAAAAATAAAGACAGTTATTATATAGCTTTAGAAAAAAGTGGGATAGGTTGGCATGAAAACAAAGAAGATCCTGTGCCGTTTATAAAATATATTCTTAGAACGATATTAGCTGCTTATATTGATTTTGAAGAAAGGGTTGATTATGTAGACGAAAAAATACCTACAATTGACCTTGTTAGAAATGCAATTGATAGGAAATTAGGTAAATTTACTAAAAGCGATATGATGGAATTAGTTCCAAGTGTAGGAAAGGCTACAATCGAAAATATGCTTAAGCAATTGACTGAGGAAGAGTACATTGAAAGACATGGTAAAGGAAGAGCGACCTTTTATGTAAAAAAGTAGCTAATTAACTAGATTTTAAGGTGAAATTATGAGGAACAGTATGAAGTTTATACACGATAGAAATAGCAACATCCTTTTCAGCCTTCATGATAGCAGGATACAAAAAATCAAATATCACAACGAAACTTTGACGTTAAAAGTTAATAAAATATATGAATTTGTGGATGGTGAAGAAAGATCATACCCAGGTGAAATATGTTTTGAGAAATGTGATATCGACCTGTGTGATGTATTAATATTTAACAAAACCTTAGCTGAAGGACGTTTCAATGGAAAGTCTATTGGGTTACAACAATTTATGGATGAATATACAAACTCAGAATTTGAAATTATTATTGAAGGCTATTATGGTAACACAACTACATATACAGGATGGCTTCGGGAAGTTGGAAAAAGAATTATGTATGTTTGGAATAGCGGAGATATGGTGTATAAGGTAAAAAATAAACGATTTAAAACAATAATTTAATAAAGGAGAAAAGGTCATGAACAAATTTGAGAAGAGAAAATTGTTACAAGAATATCAAGTCCAACAAATGGAAGAATTTGAAGAGAACTTACCGATGGAAAAGAAATTATTTTATGAATTATTTGATTATCTAAATGATAAATCAGAAACGGTAGAGTGTAATCACGATTTTTCTTTAACAAATGAGTTTTTGAAAGATAAAAATGTGGATATTGAAAAGGTTATAGAATTTTTGCGAGAAAATGGTGCTGGTTGCGATTGTGAAGTGATTTTTAATGTTGAGGAAAAGTTTGAAGAATAAAATGTTTGTATTAGAAACAGATTGGTAAATTTGAAGGTGTAAGGAAAAATAGTGATAGATGAAACTAATAAATGATATTTTATGTGAAAAACTAAATCCGAGAAGTGGAGTTATCAAAATAAGTAGTTCTAATGACGAAGATAGAATTTATTTCGATATAAGTTGGGAGGGAGATTTCCATTTTATAGTTACTGGTTGGGTGCATTACGGGTGGTATTATGTAAAAAGAGATAAACAATGTATATCGCCATCTTATGTTTATCAAAGAATAGATGATAGAGCGTTATCTGTAATGCAACACATTATAGATGAAATTGAAAATGGGAAATATAACAACAAAAAAACTGAAAAAGAAAAAATTAAACAGGTTCTTGAAGAAAGAAATCTAACCTCTTTTATGAACAATACAAAATGGAAAGAACTGATAGATTCCATCATGGAGAACATGAGAGACATCCCTATACAATATAAGACGATTTTTGATGAAGAAGAGCCTAGCGTGTATTGGACGATTGATACTGATGAACATTTTTTTCATATGAATATGAGCATTGTTGAATGGTTTAAAATTAGAAGTAAATTTGAGAAAGTTATTGGTCAAGGGCGTTTAATTGAGCCAAAGACATGTTTTACTGATAAAAAATCAGAAATAGAGCGCATGCTTAATAGATTTAGTATTCCTTATGAATATGATGTTATTGAAAAATGTTTTATTATTTTTGGGTATAGATAATGAAAATTGTGAATTAGAAGTTAAAAGGGTAATTGTTCCATTTAATAGAATAGTTTGTTGTGATACTCTAAAATATCCGACTATAAATATGAGGTGTGGTTAAGCTATGAATTAGTCTTTAAATATGATTTTTTGTATAGCTGTTGGTAGATGATGTTGACAACAAAGATTTTTTAACAGGTTTATTTAATTCAATGTATGATGAATTACCTGCACCTAAACCAAAGAAAAAGAAATAATCACATTAGAAGTTGTAGGAGGAAAGCATGAGAATCGGAGTTATTCAAGCAAGTTGGCAAGCGACAAAAAATCAAATAATCTATGATGCTGTATTAAAGTATGCTCCAAAGAAAACTGAAGTTATAAATTTTGGTTGTACGATGGAAGAAAATGAAAAATACTCGTATATAGAAATTTCTATTCTTGTAGGTATCTTGTTGGCAAGTAGGACAGTTGATTTCGTTGTTACGGGCTGTTCTTCCGGACAGGGAATGATGCTTGCTTGTAATAGTATGCCAGACGTCATCTGCGGGTATGCACCTACACCGAAGGATGCCTATTTATTTGCTCAGATAAATAATGGAAATGCGATATCATTACCATTAGGTGAAGATTATACATGGTCAGGTATTGAAAATCTTGAAAAAACAATAGAAGCTCTTTTCTCAGAGCCATTTGGGCAAGGATACCCTAAAAGTGAGGCAGAGAGAAAGATAAGAGATGCCGAGCAACTTAAAGAGATAAGAAGAATCGGACAGGTTCAGTTTAAAGAATTCGTAAATATACTAGATATATCACTACTTGAATCAATCAAGAGGAAACAGGATGTAATTCAGTATGTAAAGGCGTATGGGAAGAAGGAAATAATAAAATTATGATACTAAAAAGTGGTGTGAGTCTTATTTTTGAAAAAGAAAGTAAAGAAAACAAGATGATATTAATAGATTTTGAATGTTCAATTTTTAATGAAACGATATAATAATTAAGAGAGAAAACAAAATGAGAGTACCAACTTATATTAAAGAAGAAAATTAC
>CAUQAL010000089.1:0-5202 GCA_963515985.1 uncultured Granulicatella sp. | reverse complement strand
CTTTCACACGATCACTAATACGATTTACACGACGAATTTCTCCCGTTAAACCAATTTCTCCTACAAAACAGTCATCTACAGCTGTTCCCTGTTCTTTATAACTTGAAACAATACTCATCGCAATTGCTAAATCAATCGCTGGTTCATTTAATTTCAAGCCTCCTGTAGATTTGAAATAGGCATCTTGATTTTGTAGCAATAATCCGGCTCTCTTTTCTAAAACTGCCATTAGTAGAGCTACTCGATTATAATCCAATCCACTCGTTGTTCTTCTAGCATTTCCAAAAATTGCTGGAGATAATAGACATTGAACTTCTGCTAAAATTGGACGAGTTCCTTCAAGTGACACAACAATTGCAGATCCAGTTGCCCCTTTTAATCGTTCCTCTAAGAAAACTTCTGACGGATTCACCACTTCTTTTAATCCATCTTGCATCATCTCGAATACACCAATTTCATTTGTCGAACCAAAACGATTTTTTACCGAACGTAAAATTCTAAAACTATGATGTTTTTCCCCTTCAAAATACAATACCGTATCCACCATATGCTCCAACATTCTAGGACCTGCCAAAGCTCCTTCTTTTGTTACATGTCCTACAATAAAAATCGCAATTTGATTTAACTTCGCTAATCTCATCAATGTGGCAGTTGATTCTCTTACTTGAGAAACACTTCCTGCAATTCCTGTTGCTTGTGGATGCGCCATTGTCTGAATTGAATCAATAATGACATAGTCTGGTTTGAGTTGTTCGACTTGTGTCACCACAGCTTGTAAATCTGTTTCCGGATAAATGTAAAATCCATCTGCTTGCATTCCTAAACGTTCTGCACGCATTTTTACTTGTGCAGCACTTTCTTCACCTGAAACGTATAAAACACTGCCTCCTGCTTTTTGTAATTGACTTGATACTTGTAATAATAAAGTAGACTTCCCAATTCCAGGGTCTCCACCAATTAATACAAGAGAACCAGGAACTACTCCACCACCTAATACACGATCTAATTCTTGCATCGAAGTTTCTACACGTTTGACACGTTCATAGGCAACTTGGTCAATACGAAGTGGTTTTGCACGATTTTCTTCTTCAGAATGACTCACTAAAGATTGTTTTTTAGTACTACTTGTCGCAACTTCCTTATATTCTTCCATCGTACTCCATTGTCCACAATTTGGACATTTCCCTAAATATCTAGGAGAAACATACCCACATTCTGAACATAGATAGCTAACGGTTGCTTTTGCCATAAAAACTCCTTTCTAGCGAACGCCTGATGAACCAAATCCACCTGTTCTTTCATTCGCTTCTTGTTCATCATCTTCATCTGCTTTCAAGAATGAATGGAAAATTCCTTGACCGATACGATCACCTTTTTGAATTTCCTTATCAAATAATCCAAAGTTCAATAATTGGAAATAAATATGTCCTTCATTTCCTTCATTATTATAGTAATCACTATCCACAACTCCTACCCCATTTGGTAATACCAAGAAGTGCTTTAATGGATTACTAGAACGGTTTGCTAATTGTAAATATTCATCTTCTTGCATATACGCTTTAATTCCTGTAGGAACTAAAATCGGTTTTAATACTTTTTGTTCTTTTTCTAATTCAGCTTCCACTACTTCTCTATCACTACGGTACACCCATTGTTTTAATTGAACAGCACAATATTTAAAAATCATCTTCCAAATACTTGGTAACACGATTGTTTCTGCTGCTTCAAAATCATATCCTGCTGAATGTTTTGTGGAACGTTTTGGGATATTAATGCCTTTATCTTGATAACTTGTAATAATTTCAAATCCACGTTTTCTTTCCATTTCATCACCTTTTCTTATTATACTATTCCACCCTATCATAACATTGAAAGGGTAAAAAATATACACGAATCCTTTAATTTAAATAAAATTCAATATATCATCGATGTGTATCTCCATTTCTAGGCAACTTGCACAAAAATAAATAAAATTTTTAGTCACACAGACTGTAGGCTTTGAAAGCTTTTTCAAGTATAATCTAATTATCCAATCAATAGAACAAAAGGGGATTATAAAATGGTACAAATGGAATTAAATCATATTCATAAAAAATATGACAATGCTGATTTTTATTCAGTAACAGACTTTAACTTACATATCAAAGATCGCGAATTTATCGTATTCGTAGGACCTTCTGGATGTGGTAAATCTACAACTTTACGTATGATTGCTGGTTTAGAAGATATCTCTGAAGGTGAATTAAAAATCGGCGATACTGTTATGAACGATGTTGCTCCTAAAGATCGTGACATCGCAATGGTATTCCAAAACTATGCATTATATCCACATATGAGTGTTTATGATAATATGGCATTCGGATTAAAATTACGTAAATATGACAAAGCTGAAATTGATAAACGTGTTAAAAATGCAGCAGAAATCTTAGGATTATCTCAATACTTAGAACGTAAACCAGCTGCTTTATCAGGTGGACAACGTCAACGTGTCGCTCTAGGTCGTGCAATCGTTCGTGATGCTAAAGTATTCTTAATGGACGAACCTCTATCAAACTTAGATGCTAAATTACGTGTTGCCATGCGTGCAGAAATCGCTAAATTACACCGTCGTTTAGAAACAACTACTATTTATGTAACTCATGACCAAACTGAAGCGATGACAATGGCTGACCGTATCGTTATTATGAAAGACGGTATCGTTCAACAAATTGGTTCTCCTCAAGAAGTTTATAATACTCCAAACAATGTATTCGTAGCTGGATTTATCGGATCACCAGCAATGAACTTCTTCAAGGTAACATTACAAGATGGCGTAATTTCAAACGGTAAAGGTTTATCTTTACAATTACCATTAGCGAAACAAAAATTATTAGAAGAAAAAGGATACAATGGTAAAGAATTAATCTTCGGTATCCGTCCAGAAGATATTAAAGGTTCACAAATCGTTTTAGAAACATATCCTTCATCTTCTGTAAAAGCTGAAGTTGTTGTATCAGAATTATTAGGTGCTGAAACAATGTTATATACTAAAGTAGATGACACTGAATTCGTATCTAAAGTAGATGCTCGTGACTTCCATAACCCAGGAGAAATGGTTGATTTAGCATTTGACTTAAATAAATCACACTTCTTCGATGCTGAAACTGAAACAGTTATTCGTTAATGCAAACGAAAAAAGAAAGCTCTCTTTTTAGAGAGCTTTCTTTTTTTAATCTTCATTCAGAAAATCGGCATTTTCTAATCGTTTACTATCCATAATCGCCACTAGTATTACATTTTCTTGAATTTCAAAATCCGCACTCAACTGAGTTTTTAACGGTGCATTTTCTTCTTGACGATATCCAATCAAGTTTAAATCATATTGTTGACGTAAATGTAAATCTTTTAATGATCTTCCAACCCATGATGATGGTGGATAAAATTCTACTAAGGAAATATTTTCATCTAATGAAATCACATCAGCTAATTTATGATGTAAGATATTTTTCGCAACTCGAATTCCTGTTTCTTTTTCAGGATTAATAATTCTAGTGGCTCCCATCTTCATTAGTATTTCTGTTGAAGTGTTACTTTTAGCTTTTGCTACAATTTTAGGAACTCCTAATTTATGACAATGCATCACTGCTAAAATACTTGCTTCTAAATTACTTCCTGTAGCAATTACAACAACATCACAATCACTAATACCAATTTCTTCTAATACATGAATATCAGTAATATCCGCAATGACCCCTTTTGTAATACAAGCTTCCAATCTATTTACATTTTCTTCTTGACTATCAACTGCTATAATATCACAGTCATATTGACTTAGTTGTTTGGCAATCGTTGTACCAAATACTCCTAACCCTAAGATTCCAACTGTTTTTGTCATACTTAATCCTACTTTCTATCCAATTAATAATGGTGCTTTCGCATATTTTATAAGTGAACCTTGTTTCTTACGATTTGAGAAACTTAATAACACCGTTAAAGGTCCAATTCTTCCAATAAACATTAATATCATAATAATGATTTGCCCTAATATTGATAAAGTTGGTGTTAAATTAGCCGTTACTCCTACTGTACAAATGGCAGAAATCGTTTCAAATAATGTATATAATAAAGGAGCTTGTGGATCTGTGATACTTAATAAGAATAAACTACTTAATATTAATACTGTAAAGATGATAAAAATCATTAATGATTTTCTTGCCATTTCATAAGAAATCGTATGGTGTCTAAAATTAATGGACTTCTTCTCATAAATTTCTGAGCGAATAAATAATAAAACGACTAATACAGTTGTTGTTTTCACACCGCCTGCGGTTCCTCCTGGAGAACCTCCAATAAACATTTGAATACAATATAGTAATAAAGTAGATGGATTAGCTTTTGTATAATCAATGCTTGCAAATCCTGCTGTTCTCATCGTTACAGTTTGAAAAAAACTCACTAAAACTTTTTCAAAAATAGGCAATTGTCCAATTGTATTTGAATTATTCCATTCTGTCATTAAGGTTAATAATGTTCCACCTACTAATAAAATTACTGTTAATAATAATACCACTTTTGTATGATAATGTAATCTTTGATAGAATGTTTTTCTTTTTTGTTTCGAATTTGAAAACTGATGTAATAAAATAGAATTTTTCACATCAAACCAAACTGCAAAACCAATACCACCTAATATAATTAATGCTGAAATAACAAACATTAAAAGTGGATCTGTTGCATAATTGATTAAACTATTGTCACCTAAATTATCAAATCCAGCATTACAAAAAGCAGAAATCGCAAAAAATATAGAAGTAAATATCCCTTTTCCAACCCCTAACATTGGAATAAAACGTATCATAAATAATATAGCTGCTATTCCTTCAATGATAAAAGTATATTTAAAAATCGTACGTAAGTAATCTTTAAAATTCTTTGTATCATCTCTGTTCAAACTATCTTGTAGTGCTAAACGATCTGTTAAGGATAGTTTCTTTCCTGAATCAAAGAAGAAAAAGGCAATCATACTCATTAACCCAAGCCCACCAATTTGCATTAATAGCATACAAATCATTTGCCCAAATGTGTTATAAGTAGCAGCGACTGGTTGAGTAAATAATCCAGTTACACAAACCATAGAAACTGTCGTAAACAAATGATCAAAATATGTTGCCTGTGAAGTCTCTAATTGTGAGATAGGTAAGTTTAATAATAAAGAACCCACTA
>CAUQAL010000088.1:0-5211 GCA_963515985.1 uncultured Granulicatella sp. | reverse complement strand
ACAAAAAAATAACACCGCTCATGACTTTGGTAGAGTGAGCGGTGTTATGCACCAAAATTCTGCCACCGTCTTTTTAACGGGCTACATTAGAGTCGAGTTACCGCTCGGCTCTTTTTGCATCTTCATTATACCAAAAACAAAACGAATTGCAAACGTCGCAAACTCATATTTCCTCTCAGTTTAAACACAAGTTAAACTTCATTTCTATAACCATTCACGATATTTCTTAATATACACTTTTTTAACAATCGTTACTAATAACATATAGCTTACTGTAATTAATATTAAAGCTAAGAAATACATCCCATTTAAAGTAGCTAGTTTTAAGGAAGCTGCTAATGGTGTATATGGTAAAACTGTCACGATAAATAACGCAAATAGTGATGTCACTAATAATGAAAAAGCTGGTTTTGATTGAATAAATGGTAATTTAGGAGAACGAAGCATATAAATAACCATTGTTTGTGACCACATGGATTGAATAAACCAACCTGTTTGGAAGACCATTAAAAAGTATGCTGGATTTGTTGACTCCGCATAGCTACTTCCTGTAATCATTGGTGCAATTCCAAAGAACATCACTGCAAAAGTAATAATATCAAAAATAGAACTGGTTGGTCCTAACCATGACATAAATCTTGTAATTGATTTAGCAGTCCATGCACGTGGTTCTTTTAAGAAATCTTCATCCACATGATCAAATGGTAATGCTACACAACTTAAATCATAAATCAAATTCAAAACAATTAAATGTACAGGAGCCATTGGTAAAAATGGTAAAAATACACTCGCAAATAATAATGAAAAAATATTTCCAAAATTAGATGAAACGGTCATTTTGATATATTTCGTTATATTCGCATATACTTTACGACCTTCAATTAATCCTTTTTCTAACACTAATAAGTCTTTATCTAAAAGAATGACATCCGCTACTTCTTTAGCAATATCCACTGCTGTATCTACAGAAATACCTACATCTGCTACTTTTAGAGACGGTGCGTCATTAATTCCATCTCCCATATATCCCACTTTATGACCATTTACTTTTAATAATCGAATAATACGAGCTTTTTGTTCAGGAGATAGTTTTGCAAAAATGGTTGTTTTTTCAGCTTCAATCGCTAAAGTTGCATCATCCATTTCTTCAATATCTGTCCCTAATAAAATATGATCCACAGGTAATCCTACTCGTTCGCACACAGTTTGTGTTACTTTTTCATTATCTCCTGTTAAAATTTTTGTCATCACACCATGTTCTTTTAACGCTTGAATCGCTGGTGCTGCAGAAGGTTTTGGTGGATCTAAAAATGCTAAATATCCCATTAAAATCATATTGGATTCATCTTCAACTACAAATCGATGAGAAGCATTTGGATAAAATTTTTGACTAACTCCTAATACACGAAGTCCTTGTTCATTCAATTGAGAAACCGCTTCTAAAATATTTTGGCGAATCTCTTCTGTAATTGGATGAATTTCTTTCCCATCTTGTACATGAGCAGAAATACTTAACATTTCTTCAAGAGCACCTTTTGTAACTAATAATGCTCCCTCATGGCTTTCTTCTTTTACAATCACACTCATACGACGACGTTCAAAATCAAATGGTAATTCATCAATTTTTTTGTAACGAGTTGAAAGCTCCCGTAAATCTTCGTGCTCAATTGATTCTTTTTCTGTACGTGTAATAATGGCACGGTCTAATAAGTTTTTAAGTCCTGTTTGGAAATAACTATTTAAATAACCAATTTTTAGTACTCCTAAATCAAGATTCGCATGAATATCTAATGGATATTCCAAAATAATTTCATCTTGTGTTAATGTTCCTGTTTTATCCGTACAAAGAATATCAATGGCACCTAAATCTTGAATCGCATTTAATTTTTTAATGACTACTTTTTCTTTTGCCATAATAACTGCACCTTTAGCAAGGCTTGCTGTAATAATCATAGGTAACATCTCTGGTGTTAAACCAACCGCAACACTGAGTGCAAATACTCCTGCTTCTAACCAGTCACTATCGGTTAAACCATTAATCACAAACACAACTGGTACAAGTACTAACATTAAACGAATTAATAACCAAGAAATTGTATTCATTTCTTTTTCAAAACTTGTTGGTTCATCAAAATTATTTAACGTCTTTTCAATACGACCAATCATCGTATCATTTCCTGTTACTAAAATAACTGCTAGCGCACTTCCACTCACGACATTCGAACCCATAAATACAAAGCGTTCACTTTCTAATACAGGCTTTTGAGTTTCTTCTTCTGAAGGAGTCCACATTGTTTTTTTCTCAACAGACTCACTTTCACCTGTTAAGCTTGATTGCTGGATAAAAAAGTCCCTTGTTTCAAGCAACAAAGCATCAGCTGGTAACATATCTCCTGCACTTAATTTAATCACATCTCCAACCACTAATTCTTCAATAGGGATTTCTTGCTGAACTCCATCACGAATCACCGTAGCCGTATTTACAATTAAACTCGATAAATTACTTGCTGCTTTATCACTTTTTAGTTCTTGTACAAAACGAATGCCTCCTGAAATGAGGACTAAAACAACAATAATAATCGATGTTGTTGGATCTTCTTCACCAGGTTTTGCTAAAATCACATTTGTCATCAACGAAATAACGGCAATAACTAATAAAATAACCGTAAATGGATTAATAATCGATTCATAAATTTTCTTCCATAGTGGTACTTCTGTTGCTTTTGTTAATTTATTTTCTCCATATGTTTCACGAAGCATTTACACTTGGTCTTCTTGAACTCCAGTAATAGAAGTTTCTAATGCATCTAGTACTTCTACTACAGATTTTGTCATTGCAAAATCAAATCTTTCTTTTGCTGTTTTCATTTCACTTCACCTCTTTTGTTAAGTCAGATGAAGCTATGGTGATTATCATGCAATCGCCTTTGTTCATCTGCTAAATTCTGCTTACTATCCGGTTCCGGCATTTCTAATCACCCCTTTTAAAAAATTTCTGGCAAATGAAAAAACATCTTGTTCCGTGCTTAGACGTGACAAGATGCCTTAAAATACAAAGTTCTTATTTTCCCGTCCAAGCTTTAACATCATGGAGCAATGAAATGACATTAGTTTCTGCCTTCACGACAGGAACTGCTAACCAACGAATAGTGTCTCCACTACTTTGCGGTAGCCATCCGTATCTCCATGGTAGTCTCACCTACCGATTTACGTGTTCAGTATACATACTTTATTTACCTGCTGTCAAATAAAAAGAAAAGAGCTTAAATACAAGTGAAACGGTCTCCTTAAAATAGAAATTTCATTCGACTTATTCCAAATTCCTAACCTTCATACCCAATTTCAAAAAATGCTAACTCTAAAGCTACCGCACGATTCCAACGTTCTTGAAGTGCTGAAATAGTTCCTTTATTCTTACAAACTCGATTCAACTCATCCACAAGGAATTGAACCCATTCTTCAAAAAATTCTCCTCTATGAAGATGAATCCACTCCAGATGAACATATTTCTCTGGAAGAGCTAATTCCTTAGAACCCCAATCTAAATATAAACCTTCTGCAATGACTAACATCACTAAAAGCTGAGCATAATCGGATGAATCTACTGCTGAATACATTAGCTTTTGAAACTCTTTTGTCACAGGATGTAACGTTACACCTAAATATTCTTTTTCTGTCACTCCTAATTCTTTAAATGCTTTTTGAAAATAACCATCTTCATCTGCTTCTAAAAAGCCTAATTGTTTTGAAAATCGTAATTTTGCTTCAAGCGTATCAGCATGAGCGACACAAGCTCCCAACATCGATAAAAAAGCATCAAAGAAATGATAGTCTTGAATCAGATATTTTATTAAGACTTGATCATCCATTGTTCCTTCAAAAAGTTCCTGTACAAAACGATGATTGACTGCCGCATTCCAATCTTGCTGACTGTTTTTAAGTAATTCTCCCACAGCATCTCCTGTTTTAAAAGCATATGTTTCCATATATGACTACACCTTTCCTATTCCATATTTTGTCTAGAGAACAAAAAAATCCTCTTTCATTTGCTAAATGATGAGGCAAACAAAAGAGGATATTAGATGATTATTCAAATATAAGTCTTTTCCCTTAATCTATCCTTTGGATTAGACATAATTAGCGAATCATTTCCCTTCGACAGTACGAACTGCATCAGGTTCAATGGGTATCATCTCAGCCATAAAGGCACCCCAAATGTTCTCTCATTTCATTCGAAACCAGTATAACAATACAGGGATTTAATGTAAAGTTTTTGATTTTTGAATTTGTAAAACCTTTATAATACTTCTTCATATTTCTACTCCCACTTTAAATTCTCCAAATAAAAAGTTGTTATTTGTTCAAATCGTACAATGAGCTTAAATGTACAATTTTGCTCATTACATTTATAATAATGAATAAGTAAATGATTTTAGGAGAACATTATGAAAGAAAAAAGACCTGATTTTAAAGATATCCATTCATTTGAAGATTTTAACCTCTACTATTGGTACCGAGAAGAACTATCACAAATTTGCAAATCCCTAGAACTAGAGTATAGAGGTACGAAGCAAGAATTGAATGAGATCATTCATCAATATTTTTTAGGAAATAAAGTAGAGAAAAGTGTAAGGAAAAAAGACAAAAAACAAGTCGAAGTTATTACTTTGAATACTCCATTACTTCATTGTGGTTTTTCTTTCAACCAAAAATTTCGTGATTATTTTTCTGCTGTAACAGGTATTAGCCCGTTTAAATTTAGTGCTAATATGGCAACAGCATGGCGAAAAGTAAAAAAAGATAAAGATATAACATTCACGATTCAAGATATGATTAAAATATATTATGGTGAATCAGATTATGCAAAATATGATAGCTCAGCTTGTCAATGGAATCAGTTTCTAAAAGATTTTTGCTCAGATGAATGTAGTAAATTTTATTCAAATAAGTTAAAAGTTGCATCTATTCTTTGGAAAGAAGTTAAAAATTCGACAAATGAAAAAATTTATTCTAGAGAACTTTTAAAAAAATATGAACATAAAGTAAAGGAATATCGTAAGGAAACAGATTCCAACTGATTAAGTTAGATACTTCATTAGAAGAGAGAGGTAACAAAAAACGATGAATACCTCAAAGTCATTCACCGTTTTCCAATCTCTTTTGTTCTTTTCGTCTTTTATTGCGTTCTCTTAATCCTTTAAAGAAGTCTTT
>CAUQAL010000087.1:0-5215 GCA_963515985.1 uncultured Granulicatella sp. | reverse complement strand
ATTTCTCCACTTAACAATGCTTCACTTAATGGATCTTCAATTTTCTTTTGAATAGCACGGCGAATTGGTCTTGCTCCGTATTCTGGGTCAAATCCTTCTTCTGCTAAGACATCTAATACTGCAGAAGTAATTTTCACTGTAATATTCAACTCTTGTAGTCTTGAAGTAATTTCTTTTGCCATAATGCCAACAATTTGTCTTAGTTCTTCTTTTTGAAGTTTATGGAAGACGATTGTTTCATCAATACGGTTTAATAATTCTGGTCTAAATGAATTTTTCAATTCTTCACGAATTCGTTTTTCCATTGCATCATGGTTTTGTTGAACCGTTTTTGCACCGAATCCTACCGATTTTTCTTCACGAAGAGCTACAGCCCCAAGGTTTGATGTCATAATGATAACTGTATTTCTGAAGTCCACTTTTCTTCCTTTTGAATCGGTCAAATGTCCATCATCTAATACTTGTAATAATATATTAAACACATCTGGATGAGCTTTTTCAATTTCATCTAGTAAAATCACGGCATAAGGACGTTGACGAATTTTTTCAGTTAATTGACCACCTTCATCAAATCCAACATATCCTGGAGGTGAACCAACTAAACGGCTAACGGAATGTTTTTCCATATATTCAGACATATCAATTCTGACTAGCGCATCTTTTTCTCCGAACATTGCTTCTGCTAAAGTTTTCGCTAATTCTGTTTTACCAACACCAGTAGGCCCTAAGAATAAGAATGAACCAATTGGACGACGTGGATCTTTTAATCCACTTCTTGCACGACGAATCGAACGAGCAACCGCACTAACGGCCTCTGACTGTCCAATTACACGTTTGTGTAGCACAGATTCTAAGTTGATTAAACGTTCGCTTTCTTTTTTCTCCATTTGTTGAAGAGGAATTCCTGTCCATTGAGAAACAACTTCTGCAATATCCCCTTCTCCAATCGAAGCAATATAATCTGTTTTTGGTGAAGTTTCTAATTTTTCAATTAATTTTTCAAGCTTCGCTCTCTTCGCTAATTCTTTTTTACGGAATTTTGCTGCTTCATCGAAGTTTTGATGTTGAATCGCTTGATTTTTTAATTGTTCAAAATGTAAAATTTCTTCTTCTAATAAGACGATTGGAGAAACTTTAGTTGTCACATCTAAACGGGCTTTTGCCGCTGTTTCATCCATTAAGTCAATCGCTTTATCCGGAAGACGTCTTGAAGTAATGTAACGAACTGATAATTGTACCGCTGCTTGAATCGCTTCATCTGTAATTTCTACATGATGATGCGCTTCATAGTGTTTTCTCAATCCTTTTAAAATTTGAACACTATCTTCAGCTGTTGGTTCTTCAACATGAATAGAAGCAAAACGACGTTCTAAGGCAGCATCTTTTTCAATGTATTTTTGATACTCATCTAAAGTCGTTGCCCCAATCACTTGTAATTCACCACGAGCTAAGGCAGGTTTTAAAATATTCGAAGCATCAATCGCTCCTTCTGCTCCACCTGCACCAATAAGCGTGTGTAATTCATCGATAAATAAAATCACATCTTGTTGCGTATAAATTTCTTCAATAATTTTTTTCATTCGTTCTTCAAATTCACCACGATATTTTGTTCCTGCTACTAATGCACCCATATCTAACATCATCAAACGTTTGCTGGCAATTTCTTCAGGAACTTCACCGTTTACCATACGTTGTGCTAATCCTTCTACAATAGCAGTTTTACCAACACCAGGTTCACCAACTAATACTGGATTATTTTTTGTACGACGGCTAATGACTTGAATCATACGACGAACTTCTTCATTTCTTCCGATTACTGGGTCTAACTTTCCTTGTCGAGCTAGGGCTGTTAAATCTCTTGATAAGCTATCCAATGTTGGTGTTTTGTCTTTTGCACTGTTACCAGAAACTTGGCCTTTTGTTGAACGAGCCTTGGAAGGTTGAATGCCAATTTTTTCATAAATCGTCTTCATTAATTCTTCTAATTCAATATGATTGTCACGCATAATTTTTGTTGCTAATACTTCTTCTTGAAGTAAGCCTAATAATAAATGCTCTGTTCCTACTTGAGGGATTTTCAAACGCTTTGCTTCTTCTGTCGCTGCAACAACTACTTTTTTAGCTCTAGGCGAATACGGCATTAAATATGGATCAATTTCTTTACGATTGCTTCCATATCCTGTTAATGCTTCAATTTCTTGACGAACAATCTCTACTGTTAATCCTCTTTCTCTTAAAAGGATTCCGGCAATCCCTTCCTGTTCAATGACTAGACCTAATAACAAATGCTCCGTCCCTACTGCTTGATGTCTAAAAGAAATTGCTTCCTGAGCAGCTAATACCATTGCATTACGTGCTTTTTCTGTAAACATTTCACTCATTCACGTCACCCCTACTTATACTTTAAACCGGTTAATATATTTTTCATCATATTACTACGAAGTTGATCACTACATTGCTCTGCTTCCGTTAACGATTCCTTCGACATTGCAATATTCAATAATTGTGCTTCTCTTTTTGAAAGGAGCTCATTATCATATAAATTTTGTAAAATATGATTGGCTTGTTTGATAGATAATTCTTCTGGAACTGCTTCTAATAAGGCATCAAGGATATCCATATCATCTACTAAATTGACTTTCATAATACGGATATATCCACCACCACCACGTTTACTTTCAACAACATATCCTTGTTGAACCGTAAAACGAGTATTAATAACATAATTAATTTGCGATGGAACACAATTGAAACGATCTGCAATTTCACTACGGCGAATCTCAACTTTTTCTTGTGCTAATAAGACGTTTTTTAAATATTCTTCAATAATATCCGACATATTTGACGGTTGCATACGAATTCTCCTCCCTTTTGACTTTCTTTGACTTTAATTATACAAAATAAATTTCTCTTTGCCAATAAAAAGTACTTCATCCGGAAAAATTTGTTAGATTTTATTCAAAAAATCCTGCCAGTGATTTCTCACCAACAGGATTTCCCTTACTACATGTTTTTAATTTACGTTAAATTTGGAAATGAATATCCCAAATCATCCAATTCTTGAAACACTGCAGCTATAATTTCTTTTCTCACTTCATTTTCTTTTAAATGTTTCTTTAACTCATTAGTAGTAGCCTTTGAATTTTTAGCTAAAAATATCACTGTCGCAATCATCGCTTTTTGAAATTCTTCTAATTCTTTTTCTACAAACGGATCTGTTTTAGTCTCTTCATGAAAATCTCTAAATTCTCGAAGTTCTTCCATTGAATTGAACTCATTAAAGTCATCAAAATCATCGAAATCATAATACGGATCATCAGAAGTAATCAAATGAAAGAGCTCTTCATGAGAATACATATCAATTACAGATGCTTCTGTACTAATTGTAAACGGAATTTTAAAAAATTCCATCACCGGATCTAAGCACTCCTTCAAGAATGGCGCAAAAACTCCTCTTGTTACCCATCTTTCCGGAGTCATTGGCACCTCCTTATAGAATTCTATCAGGGTATTTTGTATAAATTCCGGATTTAATTTATACATTGGCTCAATGAGTGCTATTTCCATATCAGTTGTAATAATCAAAATATATTGAGGTCCGTTTTTCTCATCATCACCGTAAAAATGAGATGGAGAAAGCATTAAACGAATTTCAAATGTATCCGGTACTGAAACTTGAATGCCTTTTTTTGCACGATAAAGAGATAATTCCGGTACATACAATTTTGGTTTTTCTCCTTTATACCCAATAAATTCTTCGTAAGTGAGTTCTTCCTCAAATGAAAGAATATCTCCTTGTTCATAGATACTTTCTTGTTTTTTTGGATTGTACGTAATCTTTGGTAACGTATTCTTTTCAGTTGGTTTTGAAGTGGAAGCAAGTAATGAAAGATTTCCTTCTTGAGTTAACCAATCTAATACTTTTTTACAGAAATTCACTTCTGACACTTTTAAATCTCTGGATAATAATTTAGAATCATTTAAACTGAAAATTAATGGATATAATTTCTTTCTTTTACGAGTAATCCCTAAATCTCTTAATGTCATTTTTTGACTTTTCGGAATAAACTCTAATGGAACAAAGACGATTTGAATTCCTTTCCGTAATCCTTCAATTTCATCTAAATCTTCTTCCGTTTCTGCTAGTGCAACAATAGCCTCTTCTGCTCTAATTCTATGTTGATATTCACGAACAGTTTTATGGAAAAATGCTGCAAATTGTCCTTCCTTATTATGCATTAATTGCACAATGAATTGGACTTTTCCAACTTTATTACAAACTGCTGCTACCATAAATTCCTTATCAAATTCTGTTAATGCTTCTTGAACTTGATATAATCCATTGTAAATCTCTTTCATATTCTTCACTCCCACTTCTTTATTCAATGTTATTGTACTATGCTTTTATCTAAAAGACTATAAAATAAAATACACCGACTGAAAATAATTTCAATCGGTGTATTTTTTAGAAGTTTGAACAAATATAACCATTCAACGATTCATCTCGTTTTTATTTGTCAGAAATTTTTCTACTCTTCATCTGTTTTCTTTCTTTGCGTTGGAATAACTAATCCTAATCCTGAAAGGATTGCTAATACAGCTGGGGTAAATAATTCAACTTCAGAAGTCCCTGTATTTGGTAATTCTTGTTTTGAAACAGTAGTAGTTGTTGATTGTCCCGTTTCATCACTTGATTTATCTGGTACAGTTGTTTTTTCTGGCGTTGAAGATTGTTCTTGATTTCTAGGATTTTCAACTTCAGATGGAGCTGTTTCTAATTTCTTATAATGGTGAACTTTATTCCCATTAGCATCTGTTGTCGTTTCAATAAATTCATATCCTTCAAGAACTTTTGGTTCTTTCACCCCTTCTTCAGGTGTAGAAATATCCTTACCATTTTCATCTACAAAATGAGTCGTAACTTTTGTAGTTGGTGTTGATGGAGTAGGATTTGGTGTTGGTGTTGTCGTAACTTTCACTGGAACGTTAACAACTACACGTTTTCCACCTGGTAATTCAATCTCCACTGGAATACTTGGTCTTTCACCTGGAATATCTGTAGATGGTTTATCTCCAATTTCGATAATTTTTCCACCTTCTGGAATCTTAATATGTTTTTCAACATCTTCATTCGTAACTGGATTTCCAAGTTTCTTCTCAATTTCCTTAACTGGTGTTACATTTACTGGTACTTCTACTGTAATCACTTTTCCAT
>CAUQAL010000086.1:0-5425 GCA_963515985.1 uncultured Granulicatella sp. | reverse complement strand
AAAAAAGACTTCCTATAGTAGTATGGGAAATATAAGCCAAGGCTTATATTTCAGGAAATTTTGAGACCTTAGGCTCAAAATTTAGGCAAGAGATTCGCTACGCGAAGCTACTGCCGTCCTAATACTACTATAACAAGAAGTCATTTAAAAAATATACTATTTTGTTAGGTAAGTAACCGCCATTGCATCTACGCCTGTATGGCTCATAATAATTGGTGAAGTCATTACAATTGTAAATTTAGCATCTGGGAATAACTCACGTAAAGTATCGATTTGAGATTGATTAAACTCATTCAATCCAGCATGCATAATCCCAACTTCTTGAATTCCATTAGGACAAGCTTTCATTTCCTCAAAAACTTCATCATATTTCTTCTGAAGAGATTTTAAACCTCTCCCTTTTTGAACAATCTCAATTTTACCATTGATGACTTCTAAAAATAGTTTAATGTTTAATAAATTCGAGAAAGCTCCCATGACACGACTAATACGGCCACCCTTAATTAAATTATCTAAATTTAAAACTGTTAAATATAATTTCGTACGTTGACGAGTGCTTTCAATAACTTCTAAAACTTCTTCAGCACTTTTGCCTTCTTTGGCAGCTTTCGCAGCTTCACGAACAATAATCCCCATTGAACGAGAAGTGAAGTCTGAATCAACAACTGTTACAGTTGACTCCGTAATATCTGCTGCTTGTCTTGCTGCATTTACAGTTCCACTAATCGAATTCATCAAGTGAATAGAAATAATTTCAGAACCATCTTTTCCTAATTCATCATATAGTTCTACAAAACGACCAATAGAAGGTTGTGCAGTCATTGGTAATTCAGAACTTGCAATCATTTTATTTTTGAATTCTTCTTTTGTAATAGTTTCACCGTCTAAATAATGTTCCTCTTGAATGGTAATATTTAATGGAACTACATGAATATTGAAATCTTGGATTTCTTGTTCGGTTAAATCAGCAGTTGAATCTGTCACTATGATTATACGAGACATGTTGTCACTCCTTTTAACTTAATGTATTTCTATCATATCATATTTTTTTACAAAACACCTAGCATTAATATTTTTTACTAAGGATAGAGAATGGTTCTAGCATAGGATTTGTTTTTTTTTAAGAAAATCTGTGATAAAATATGATAAGTTATTAAGTTAAATTTATTGAAAAAGGAAGAAATCAATGGACGGAATTTTACCACTATGGAAAGAAAAAGGAATGACTTCATTCGACTGTGTCTTTAAAGTTAGACGCTTATTACAAACGAAAAAAGTAGGGCATTCAGGTACATTAGATCCAGAAGTAGATGGCGTTTTACCAATTTGTGTTGGAAAAGCAACAAAAGTGGTAGAGTATTTATTAGAATCCAATAAAGTCTATCAAGGAGAGATTTGTTTAGGCATTGCGACTGAAACAGAAGATGCTCATGGAGAAATCGTGAAACAAGAAGCGATTATGACTCCATTTACAACAGAAGAAATTGATGCCATGATGGAAACTTTCATTGGAGAAATTATTCAAATTCCTCCAATGTATTCTGCTGTGAAAGTTAATGGTAAAAGACTGTACGAATATGCTCGAAAAGGAGAAGTTGTAGAACGTCCAGAAAGAAAAATAAATATCTACGAGTTTAAACGAACATCGACTCCTAAATATGATGAAGTGACGAAAACACAAAAATGGACTTTTGAAGTTAGTTGCAGTAAAGGGACTTATGTTCGTACATTAGCTGTTGATTTAGGAGAAAAACTAGGAGTACCTTCTCATATGTCACAGTTAACTCGTATTAAAAGTGGACCATTTATGTCAGAACAATGTGTGACCTTATCACAATTAGAAGCTTTAGTGGAACAACAGCAAGCAGAATCGATCCTTCGACCTTTAGAAGAAGTGTTTTGTACATACCCTAGAGTGGATATTAGTGAGGAATTCATGACGAAAGTAAAAAATGGTGCCATTTTAACTACAAAAGAGTTGCCTCAAGTGATAGAACCTTCAACTTTCTATATTGAAGGTGAATTAATAGCCTTATACGGACCTCATCCTGAGAAAAAAGGACTATTAAAACCGATTAAAATGTTTTAAGGAAAGAGAGATAACATGCAAATTATAAAAATCACCCATCCTTATGAACCTTCTCAAATTGTTCAAGAACCGATTGTGTTAGCACTTGGATTTTTTGATGGAATTCATTTAGGGCATCAGGAAGTGATTCAACAAGCAAAGGAAAAAGCTCAAGAACTAGGTGTGAAATTAGCATTAATGTCATTTGACCATCATCCTTCCATTATTTTCCAAGGAGCAGATCCAAACGAATTACAATATCTATCACCCTTTGAAAGAAAGGTAGAGTTATTAGAAGAATTCGGCGTAGATATTTTCTACGTTATTGATTTTACAAAAGAATTTGCTTCATTAAGTCCTCAAGAGTTTGTTGACCAATATATGGTTGGGCTAAATGCTGTAACGGTTGTTGCTGGATTTGATTACACTTATGGAAAAAAAGAAATTGCCAATATGGAATTATTACCCACTTATGCAAAAGAAAGATTTTCAATTGTTACGATTTCTGAACAGCAGACAGAAAAACAAAAAATTGGTTCAACAGCGATTCGACACTATTTAGAAACGGGTCAAATTGAAGAAGCAAATGCCTTACTGGGCTATGAATATACAATGATTGGAAAAGTTGTTCATGGTTTTGGACGTGGAAGTGCCTTATTAGGATTTCCAACAGCGAATATTGATGTTTCAACGGACACTTATTTATTGAAAAAAGGAGTTTACATTGTAGAAATTCAAGTAGAAGATAAGTGGTATCCTGCGATGGCTTCGATTGGAGTGAATCCAACGTTTAATGATGTGACGAAAATTACGATTGAAGTCTATATTTTAGATTTCCAAAGAGATATTTATGAATTCCCAGTAAGAGTGAAATGGTTACATTATTTACGAGACGAATTAAAATTCGATGGAGTAGAAGCACTTATTGCTCAATTAAAACAAGATGAAGTAAATACTAAAAAATATTTTGAAAAATAATGGTGAAAAATATGTGGTACTTGAAAAATTTTGACGAATTATCTAAGAAAGAAGTCATTGAAATTTACAAAGCAAGAATTCAAACCTTTATTGTTGAACAACAATTAAATTATCAAGAAATTGATGAGATTGATAAAAGAGCGTGGCATTTATTTGAAACAGATGAAAATGGTAAAGTGATTGCTTATTTACGAATTTTCCAAGAAGTGGATGGAGCTCATATTGGACGTGTTATTGTTGATGAATCTTACCGTAAACATGGAAAAGGAAGAGCTCTAATGGAAAGAGCGATAGAAATTTGTCAAGAATGGTATGTGGATCAGCCGATTATGATTCATGCACAAACGTATTTACAACAGTTCTACGAATCATTAGGCTTTGAATCCTGGTCACAACCTTATCAGCTAGTTGGAATTGAACATATGGATATGATTTTAAAATAGGAGGCATTTGTATGATTACTCGTTACACAAGACCGGAAATGGCCAATATTTGGTCAGATGAAAATCGTTATCGTTGTTGGTTAGAAGTTGAGATTTTAGCTTGCGAAGCTTGGGCAGAGTTGGGAGACATTCCTAAAGTTGATGTCCAAAAAATTCGTGATAATGCTAGTTTTTCAGTGGAAAGAATTTTAGAAATTGAAGAAGAAACAAGACACGATGTTGTAGCTTTTACTCGTGCAGTGAGTGAAACATTAGGGGAAGAACGAAAATGGGTTCATTATGGTCTAACAAGCACAGACGTTGTGGATACTGCCTATGGCTATCAATTAAAACAAGCGAATGATATTTTACGTAAAGATTTAAGACGTTTCTTAGAGATTATCCAACAAAAAGCGCTTGAACATAAATATACTGTATGTATGGGAAGAACGCATGGAGTACATGCAGAGCCAACGACTTTTGGCTTGAAGCTTGCATTATGGTATTCAGAAATGAAACGTAATATCGAACGATTTGAACGTGCTGCTCAAGGTGTCGAAGCTGGAAAAATTAGTGGAGCCGTTGGAACTTTTGCCAATATTCCAACTTCTGTAGAAGCGTATGTATGTGGTCAGTTACAAATTCGTCCTCAAGAAATTTCAACACAAATCTTATCGAGAGATTTACATGCGGATTATATTTCAACGATTGCTTTAATTGCGACTAGTATTGAAAAATTTGCCACTGAAATTCGTGGTTTGCAAAAATCAGAAACACGTGAAGTCGAAGAATTTTTTGCAAAAGGTCAAAAAGGTTCTTCTGCAATGCCACATAAGAGAAACCCAATTGGTTCAGAAAATATGGCTGGCTTATCAAGAGTGATTCGTGGACACATGGTAACAGCGTATGAAAATGTCAACTTGTGGCATGAAAGAGATATTTCTCATTCTTCAGCAGAACGTATTATTATTCCAGATAGCACAATTTTACTAAATTATATGTTAAATCGTTTTGGTAATATTGTTAAAAATTTAACGGTGTTTCCTGACCGTATGCTTAAAAATATGGATGCAACATTTGGATTAATTTATAGCCAACGTGTTCTATTGAAATTAATTGATAAAGGATTAAGTCGTGAAAAAGCTTATGACTTAGTACAACCTTGTACAGCCTTAGCGTGGGATGAACAACGTTCATTTAGAGAAATTATTGAAAAACATGAAGAAATTATGTCACATTTAACGACTGAAGAATTGAATGATGCCTTTGATTATCACTATCATATTCGACAAGTTGATGAAATTTTCCACAGAGTTGGACTTGACTAGTGCATTTTTCCAAAAAATATGGTATAAACGTATAGTAAACAAAATATGAAGGAGAGTTAACATGATTAACGTAAGTGATTTAAAAGCAGGAATGACTTTCATTCTTGATGGAAAATTAATTAAAGTGTTGGAAATCAGCCACCACAAACCAGGTAAAGGAAATACTGTAATGCGTATGAAAATCCGTGACGTACGTAACGGATCAACAGTTGATACTACTATGAGACCTGATGAAAAAGTAGAACGTGCTCACATCGATACAAAAGACGTTCAATACTTATACAGCCAAGATAACGTTGGTGTATTTATGGACTTAGAAAGCTATGAACAATATGAAATTCCAGAAGAAACAATCGAAAACGAATTGAAATACATTTTAGAAAACATGGAAGTTAAAATCCAATTCTACGGAACAGAAGTAATTGGGGTTTCATTACCTTCAACAGTTGTATTACAAGTAACTGAAACTCAACCATCTATTAAAGGTGCTACTGTTACAGGTTCTGGTAAACCAGCAACAATGGAAACAGGATTAGTCGTAAACGTTCCAGACTTCATCGAAGCTGGCGAGTACTTAGAAGTAAACACTTCAGAAGGTACATACGTACGTCGTGCAACTAAATAATGAA
>CAUQAL010000085.1:0-5487 GCA_963515985.1 uncultured Granulicatella sp. | reverse complement strand
TAATACCAAATTTTGTTTCTGTCATGAGTAAGACGGTGAAACCGTCTTGAAGTTTCCTTTGTGATAATCATGACTGATTGCCACCGCCACTGTAGAATGGTAATTCTTGCTTTTATAAATGGGATTTTGTTCTATAGTCAATTGAAACAAGAACAAGACAAAAAAGCCTCGAAAAAAGTATTACAACTTGGTAATACCTTTTTGAGGTGCTTTTTGAAATGAGCCCATGTTTTCTCAATAGGATTGTACTCAGGGGTGTAGGGAGGAAGTGGTAAAAGTTTATGCCCAAATTCTTCACATAAGAGATTTAGCTTACTCTTTCTAAATAGATTTCTCCTCACTCAATTACTCTTTAAAAAATCTTCAATCAGAGAAACTATTTTATTACTTTGATAATGGTAGAAATCATGAGGCACATCGACATACATAACTTGAACATTAGGCTGGTCGCTTGCAAATCTCTCTGCATAAAGTTGCCATTCTGTTTGGCTAAAGCTAGTACCTTCACCGTTAGACACCAGTAATAAGGCTGGAATTTTCGGATTGATGCTTGAGAGAACTTTCTTAGCATTTTCCTTTACTAAACGGGATTCATGAAGCATAGCTTGTGACATCAACTGCTTATAAGCTAGAAGTCGATATTGTTTTCGTTCATTTTCGGTTAGAGTTGGATTTTTTATATAAAAGGAGTCAGGAAAAAAGCGTAATAAGCCAATCTTGCTGATCCAGTAGCCTACAGTAAGTAGGGCTTGATTATCCTTTAAATCCTCGTAACTTGATGGTAGTGCCCAATCAAGTCCTATTAAAGCTTTTACTTCATCAGGATACTTCTCCTGCCAAGACAGACTCTCTAGACTAGCCATGGAATGAGACAGAATGATAAACGGCCCTTTAATATTTGCCTGAGAAATAGCCAGGCGAGTCTCAGACAAAACCTCCATTACATCTCTTGAATGATTGCTATCATCACTATAACCATATCCCGCTCGCTCCACAATGACTACCTTATATCGTTTCGATAAGGAATCCGATACATTTTTAAAGTCCAATATAGGAGAAGCGATACCAGCACCTGAGAGAACTACTATAGTCTCAGGGCCAGTCCCTTCAACGTAAATATTTATTTGATGTCCATTGACGAGAACTTGTTGTCCATTAGGTGTTATTGAGGCTTTTTCCTTTTCTAAACTGATACGATGAAAGATAAATGTAGCTAGTAAGAATAAAAGAATGAAAGTAAAAAAGACAATACTATTTTGTTTTAGTTTTTTCATAGCATTATTGTACAATAAAATAAATTCTTTAAGCAACTTAAATTTAGGAAATATCCAGTATAATCTGTATATATCCAGAAGCGAAATATACGCACTAAAAAAAGCAAGAATCTCCACTCAACAGTGCAGTGGCAGTGATAATCAGACATGATTATCACAAAGGAAAATTTGAGACCAAGGCTCAAATTTTAGGCATGAGATCGAAGCTCTGCTGCCACCCTCACTGTAGCAGTGGAAGTTCTTGCTTTTATACCTAAAAGAAAAATACTAATTATTTTACAATTATGCCCTTTTGTTTTAAAATAAAGGGTATAAATGTAAAAGGTAGGTGATTCAATATGACGGAAGAAATAATTTTACAAATGGCTGAAAAGAATAACGGAACGGTGACCTCTAAAATGATCGATCATCAGGGAATTGCGAGACAATATTTAAAACAATTAGTTGATAAAGGATTATTAGAAAGAACTACAAGAGGAATATACACATTGCCACATATATGGGAAGACGAAATCCAACATATACAATTTCGTTTTAAAAAAGGAATCTATTCTAAAGAAACAGCATTGTATTTATATGATTTAACGGATAGAACGCCAATCCAATATTCGATGACTTTTCCTGAAGATTATAATTTAACTAAAATTAAAAAAGAAGGAATTTTAGCTAGCAGAACAAAAAATGAATTATATGAATTAGGTCAAGAAGAAATCTTATCGCCATCAGGAAATACTGTAAAAGTATATAATATTGAAAAAACATTATGCGATATATTAAAACCAAGAAGTGGAGTAGAAATAGGAATAATAGCAGAAGCATTTAAACGATATGTAAAAAGAAAAGATAAAAATATCCCCTTGTTATCAGAATACTCGAAAATCATGAAGGTAGAAGAAAAAGTCAGTAGCTATTTAGAGGTGCTATTATGAAAAATGCAATGTCGTTAAAAGCAATAGTAAAAAATATTGCTAAACAAAAAGGGATAACAGCTCAACTTGTGCTACAAAATTATTTTCTAGAACGCTTATTAGAAAGGATTTCTTATTCGAATTACAAGAATCATTTAATTCTTAAAGGTGGATTTTTAATTGCTTCAATTGTCGGTTTAGATACTCGGACTACAATGGATATGGATGTAACAATTAAGGGACAACCTTTAACGGAAGAACATTTATTGTTAATGTTTAAAGAAATTATAGATATACCAATAGAAGATAATATTCAATTTGAAATAAAATCAATTCATGAAATTAGGGAAAATGATGAATACAATGGGTATAGAATTCATTTAATAGCTAACTATGAAGTGATTGCATCGCCTTTAAAAATTGATATTACAACAGGGGATCAAATTACTCCAAAAGAAATACAATATCAATTTCCGATGATGTTCAGTGAAAGTAAAATTTCTGTGTTGGCATACAATCTTGAAACAGTTTTAGCTGAAAAATTAGAAACAATTTTATCAAGAGGGGATCAAACGACACGATCAAGAGATTTTTATGATGTATATATCATATGGAAACTACATGCTGGTTACATATCTAAAGTTGATTTATTAGAAGCATTGATACAAACATCTCTAAAACGAAATTCGTATTCATTATTAAAAATTTATAAAGAGACGGTGAATTCAATTCAGATAAGTCCAAAAATTCATGAGGATTGGAAAAGGTATCAAAATACTTATCAGTATGCAAAAGATATTAAATTAGAAGACATATGTACATTAATTATAAAAATTTTATCCGAAATACAATTAGAAAATAGAATAAAATGAGTTGTGTTAAAGATGAACGGTACTTAAGAATCGAAATATACGCATAAAAAAAGCAAGAATCTCCACTCTACAGTGGCAGTGATAATCAGCTATGATTATCACAAAGGAAAATTTGAGACCGAGGCTCAAATTTTAGGCATGAGACCAAAGGTCTGCTGCCGTCCTCACTGTAGCAGTGGAGATTCTTGCTTTTAATTCATAAGAACATTATTTACTTTTTTTCTCCGGAATCACATAAACAAAGTTAGGATTAATCTCTTTATCTAATTCATCGAATTTTTGGATTAATAAATCATCATATTGCGATAACTCTTCTTTAGATAAACGTCCCTCTGGTAAATGAATTGGCTCCCCAATTTTTACAAACATCTTTTGACGTTTCAAAATGTTCATAAAAGTAAAAGGTCCTTGATAAACAATCGGTACAATCGGAGCTTTTGCCATACGAGCAATTGTTACAGCCCCACCTTTCATTTCATTAGAGTAACGAGTACCTGTTGGAAAAATCACTAAAGCTTTCTGATGTTCCTTAATCTGAGTAACCGGATGTTTAATCGCACTCGGACCAGGTTTCTCACGATTAACCGGAAACGCACCTAACTGACGGATGAACCATGCAAAAGGTTTCGGCTTAAACAATTCTTGCTTTGCCATCAATACTAATGACTTTGGATATACCGCAATCGCAATTAGTACTGGATCTAACCATGAACGGTGCGGAGCAACAATTACATAGCCAGAATCCTTTGGCAGATTTTCCAATCCCGTTACTTTCGTAAATCCATTTAAAAGAATAATCAATAAACGAACAATAAATATAGTTATTTTATAAATCATATGAAACTCCTTAAAAGTTGATTACTCAAACAGTATGAAGTAGAAATTCATATTTTGCAAGATTTTCGATAAATATTTTACAAAAAATCTTAAAGAAATCTTGTAAATAAAGAACTTTGACAAAAAAATCATAAAAATGAAAACGTTCATAAAACTTAATAAAAGATTAGTTAACCTAGATGCGTTGTTATAGAAAACGTTTTATTATATAATAGTTTCATTAATGATTACTAGTAATTATGAAATGATCATGAATTAAGAGACGTCTTAATGGTTATGATTGTTTCAAATTTTTGTGTGGCAAAAGCCCTGAGAGAGAAAAGGAGAATGACAAAATGGCAATTCCAAATTTACAAGTTGCATTAGACCATTTACGTATCGAAGATGCGTTAAAAGATGCACTTGCTGTTGGTAATGAAGTAGACATTATCGAAGCTGGTACAATTTTAATCTTGAATGAAGGGGACAAAGCAATTAAATGCTTACGTAATGTATTCCCTGATAAAGTTGTCATTGCAGATACAAAATGTGCCGATGCTGGATCAACAGTTGCTAAAAACTGTAAAGATGCTGGTGCCGACTGGATGACTGTCATTTGCTGTGCTACCATTCCTACTATGAAAGCTGCTCAAAAAGAAATTGGCACTTTACAAGTAGAATTATATGGTGACTGGACATTTGAACAAGCAGAGCAATGGCGTGAAGCTGGTATCGACCAAGTAATCTATCACCAAAGTCGTGATGCTCTATTTGCTGGAGCAACTTGGACAGAAAGTGACTTGAACAAAATCAAACGTTTAATTGAGATGGGATTCAAAGTTTCTGCAACTGGTGGATTAACAAAAGATACATTGAAAGTTTTCGAAGGTATCGATATTTATACATTCATTGCTGGACGTGGAATTTACGCTACAGAAAATCCTGCACAATCAGCTCGTGAATTTAAAGAAGAAATTAGAAGAATTTGGGGCTAATCTCAAGGAAGGAAAGAAAGAATAATGGCAAACATTAAAGATGTAACAAAAGAATCATGGATTCTATCAACATTCCCAGAATGGGGTACATGGTTAAATGAAGAAATCGAACGTGAGGAAGTTAAACCAGGAACATTCGCTATGTGGTGGTTAGGATGTACAGGTATCTGGTTAAAATCAGAAAAAAACACTAACATCCTATGCGACTTATGGTGTGGAACTGGTAAACGTAGCCACGGAAACGGAAAAATGAAAACTGGACACCAAATGCAACGTATGAGCGGTTGCCAAAACTTACAACCAAACTTACGTACACAACCATTTGTTATCGATCCATTTGAAGTGAAAAATGTAGATGCTTTAGTAGTAACTCACATTCACTCAGACCATTTAGATATCAATACAGCTGCAGCAGTGGCAAACAACTGTCCAGAAGCTAAATTCGTTGGACCACAAGAAGTAGTAAACACTTGGTTAGGTTGGGGAGTTCCAGCAGAACGTACAATTGTTGTACACCCAGGAGACTCAGTTAAAATTAAAGATATTGAAATCGTTGCTTTAGAAGCTTTTGACCGTACAGCTTTAGTAACTGCTAAAGATGGCGAAGTATTAAAAGGTAAAA
>CAUQAL010000084.1:0-5605 GCA_963515985.1 uncultured Granulicatella sp. | reverse complement strand
TTAAGCAGCCCTTCAAAGTTGCCCAATTAAATATTTTGGAGGTATTCTTATGTCAAAAAGAGTAAACCATATTACTGAATTAATCGGTAATACACCCCTTGTTAAACTAAATCGTTTAACAGATGCAGATAGTGCAGATATTTACGTGAAAGTGGAAGCTTTTAACGCTGGTGGTTCTGTAAAAGACCGTATCGCACTGAATATTATTGAAACTGCTGAAAGAGAAGGTCAGCTAAAACCAGGAGATACGATTATCGAAGCAACTTCTGGAAATACTGGTGTCGGCTTATCCCTAGTTGGAGCAGCTAAAGGCTACAAAGTCATTACGATTATGCCAGACTCAATGTCTATCGAACGTCGTCAATTAATGGCAGCCTATGGTACACAAGTACTATTAACACCTGCTGCTGAAGGTTTCGGAGCTGCCGTTCAAAAGGCAGAAGAATTATCACAACAACCTGGTTACTTCTGGGCAAAACAATTTGATAACCCAGCTAACCCAAGCATTCACTATCAAACAACTGGTCAAGAAATTATTCAAGCCTTTGATGGTGAAACACCTGATGCATTTGTTGCCGGTATCGGAACAGGTGGTACTATTACAGGTGTTGGTCGTACCTTAAAAGAAAAAAATGCTGCTGTTCAAATTATTGGTGTAGAACCTGAAGAAGCTCCATTTATCTCAAAAGGACAAAAAGGAAAACACCGTATCCAAGGAATTTCCGCTGGATTCTTACCAAGTATTATCGATAAAGAAGTCATCGATGACTTTGAATTAATTACAAGTGAATTAGCCATTGAAACAGCTAAAAAATTAGCTGCTACAGAAGGAATTCTAACAGGAATTTCATCAGGTGCTGCAGTTGCTGCTGCATTACGTGTCGCTAAAAAACTTGGAAAAGGAAAAACTGTTGTAGCCCTTCTACCAGATACTGGTGAACGTTACCTATCAACAGGTATTTTCAATCAAGAATAATGTTTACAATCAAAAACTCCTGTCACTTCATGATGACAGGAGTTTTATTTTAGGAAATTTCACCATTTCTTAATTTATGAATAAAACTTTCTAAACGTTCAATGGCTTTTTTCAAACTATCTAATGAGTAAGCATAAGAAATACGAACAAATCCTTCTCCACTTTCACCAAAGGCAGATCCTGGAACAACGGCTACACGTTCTTCTTGCACTAGTTTTGTCGCAAATTCTTCAGAAGTCATTCCAAATTGAGAAATATTTGGGAAGATGTAAAAAGCTCCAAATGGTTCAAAACATGGAATGCCTAATTCTTCCATTTTCTTCAATAAATAGCGTCTACGTTGATTATAACTTTCTCGCATTTCAATCACATCATCATCACAATTTTTCAATGCATCGATTCCTGCATATTGGCTTGTCGTTGGTGCTGCCATAATCGTAAATTGATGGATTTTAATCATTTGTTTCATCAACACTTCAGGAGCTAGAGCATACCCCATTCTCCATCCAGTCATCGCAAAGGCTTTTGAGAAACCATTGATTAAAACGGTTCTTTCTTTCATTCCTTCAATTTCTACAATACTTACGTGACGATTTCCTGTATATGTTAATTCAGAATAAATTTCGTCTGAAATTACGACAATATTATGTTTCAAAATTACTTTCGCAATCGCTTCTAAGTCTTCACGACTCATTACTGCCCCTGTTGGATTATTAGGGAATGACAATACTATTGCTTTTGTTTTTGGCGTAATCGCTGCTTCTAATTCTTCCGGTGTTAAGCGGAATTGGTTTTCCTCTTTTAGAGGAATTCTTACAGGTACTCCATTCGATAACACAATACATGGTAAATATGACACATAACAAGGTTCACAGAAAATCACTTCATCTCCTGGATTTAATAAAGCTCGCATGGCTAAATCAATGGCTTCACTTCCTCCAATTGTTACAAGCGCCTCCGTCATTGGATTATAAGTAACTCCTTGTTTACGCTCGATATAACGACAAATTTCTTGACGTAATTCTTTCAAACCGGCATTGGCTGTGTAAAAAGTTCTTCCTTTTTGAAGTGAATAAATCCCTTCTTCTCTTACATGCCAAGGAGTATCAAAATCTGGTTCTCCTACCCCTAAACTGATGACATCTTCTAATTCATTGGCAATATCAAAAAAACGACGAATCCCAGATGGTTTAATACCTGTTACTTTTTGACTTAATAATGATTCAATCATGGAGTAACCACCATCCGTTTATCTCCACTCTTACCAACAAACATTGTGCCATGGTCTTTATATTGTTTCAACACTACATGTGTTGTTGTTGATTGAACTTCTTCAATCACTGATAAACGACTTGAAACAAATGCAGCAATATCTCTCATTGGTGCTTTTTTCAATTTCACCATGAAATCATATCCACCAGACATTAAATATAAATCTTCTACTTCAGGGAAGTGATAAATTTTTTCTGCAATACGATCAAATCCCATTCCTCGTTGAGGATTTACTTTTAATTCGATAACAGCAGATACATTCACATCATCTGTTTTTTCCCAGTTAATTAATGTATGGTAACCACAAATGACCTTTTGTTCTTCTAATTCTTTAATTCTACGTTGAACTTCTTCAGGTTCAATGGATAATAAAGTCGCAATTTCTTCTGTTGTTAAGCGACTATTTTTTTCGATTAATTTTAAAATTTGTTCATTCACATCTTTGAACATATTTCTTCCTCCTATTCAAATTCTCTTATGAAAGAAATCTATCTTCCCTATTGTATCTTACTTTTCTAAAAAAAACTAATGCTTTATTAATTTTTGTATTCTTTTATTTTCTAGCCCATTTACTAAAGGTATCTAATGAGTTGTGCATCCATTGACGAGAGTGCTTTTTAAATTGTTGAAGTATATTTTTCTTCTTCACTTGAACATGAACAACTGGTTTTTGAACGGTCTGTTCTTCAAGTTCTAATCCATTTTTTGCGATAAACGCTTGAACTTCCGCATTATGCTTTCCTTGCTTCATCCGGCTTGCAATTTTTGTTTCGAATAAGATACTACTCTCCTGGGTAGTAAAGGAATTTTCTTTTCTTAATAATAATGCCATCATTTCAACCCCACTATAACAACAAGCACCTAGCATCATTACTAAATAATACGATTGTTGATGGACAAAACATAACTCTTGATACGATTGGAACTTTCTTTGATGAAGATTTTCTAGCACTTCCAACATACGATTCGCTGCTGTTTGATCCCCAAAATACGCATACGCAGTGCCTAAAACTTCAATGATTTGTTTAAAAACTTGACGGACATCTACTGTTGTTTGGAAAATTTCATTGATTTTCAGTTCCACTATCTGTTTAGCTATCTGAAGTTTTTTCTTGCAATCTATCTTTTGCAAACTTACAAGTGTTTCTACCTTTGTACCTGTTGAGCATTCTAATAATAAATCTAACAATTCCTCTAATCCAAATGAAGGAAGATGGACCGATTCATAAATGGGATAAGGTTCTGCCATAACATTAATAATTCCTTTTACCGGAAGAGATAAATCAACTAATTGGCTTTGAAATTGTTCAGCTTTGGTTCCAATCGATTGCGTTAAGGCAACAATCGTTGGAAGTTGATGAGCCATTTGCAACAACGTTTCTCTAGTCTTGACAGAAAATTCATCACTAGACCCATTTAGGCAATAAATACATGCATCATAATTTAATACAGTTGGAAGTTTCTCAAATAGTGAATACTCCTCCACTTGGAATTGTGGAATACTTTCATTTTTCTTTAAATCAAATAAAGATTGAATTAACGTTGTTTTTCCAACCTTAGATTCTCCTATGACTAACAAACGATACGTTGGTAATTTTCCCCACTGGTTTTCTAACGCCATTTGAAAAATATTTGTCACTTCCACCATCTTCTCTCCCTTCCATAACGCAATTATCATACCATATTCTCCTTAAAAACTCTTGTATCTAAATGCTTAAATTTTTATTAGGATTTTTGGTGGATAAAAAAAGGAAAAGAATCTTACTCTATTCTAAAGATGTACAAGTATTGAATCAGTTTATTAGTCTTTTTCAATTTTTCTAAAGAAAGAATCCATAAAGGATTGAGTTAATAGCTTAAGTGACAACTAGTGGAGTTTACACACAACTCTTGATGCTGCCTTATTTATATTAGAATTTTTTTGAAGTAAAAAATATTTTTCGTCCTTTTTTTCGTATATATAAGTGAAGTGTAATTTCTAGTGAAAAAGTCACTGGAAGATGCTTTCAAAATAATAGAGAGGACGAAAGAATATGAAGGAACGAATTGAAGGAGCAAGACCAATGATGGACTTAATGGCAAAGAAGATTTTTAGCAATACATCAGTTACTGCGCAGTTTATACGAGACATATTTGATTTGCCAGTTGAAAGTGTAAAAATTTTAGAAAGTACTCAAATACATGAATTTTATTTGGATGAATTCCCTTATTCGACGCATATTGATGTGTTGGCAGAATTGAATGATCACACACAAATTATTATTGAAATTCAAGTAGCTTTACAAATTGACTTTATTAAGCGTTTGTGTTTATATTTATGTGAACAGATTTCTAAAAATATGAATATGCATAAAATGGATGGCACGCAAACCTATCATCTCACAAAAGAAATGATTCCAGTATACGCTATCGCAATTACACAGGAACGATATTTTGAAGATGATCGTATGTATCATTCATTTAGCTTACGAGATGATGAATCGTACGAAGAATTAAAAGTACATTTTAAAGGAATCAAAGAAAAACGTAACTTAATGCGTATGGCATTTTTAGAATTAGATAAATATGATCCAACTAAAATAAAACAATATAAAAAAGTTCGATGGATTGAGTTTTTTGGTAACAAACCGTATACACAAAATCCAGAGGCAATACTAGAAACAGCAGATACGATGATGAATCGAACGAACTGGACAAAGGAGGAACAAAAGATGTTTGATGATCGCACAAGAAAACTAGATGGCTACTATGCGCATTTGGAGTATGTGGCAGAAGAAAAACAACTAGCAAGAATGGAAGGAATAGAAAAAGGGATAGTAGAAGGCAGAGCAGAAGGCGCTATCACAACCATTGTTGATTTGATAAAGAAAGGTCTTTTGTCTATTGAAAATGGAGCTCAACAGTTAAACATATCTGAATCAGAATTGACTTCGTATATGCAGTAAAAAACTAAATCAATAGAAGTGAAACGAGTTCCTCGATTATTTCGGGGAGCTCGTTTTTGATATGATTGGTGATTGGGCGCTTACATTTTTTACGTTTTCTAATAGGTTAACGTTCCAAGAGAAAAGACTTTCGCAGTAGCAAAAATGGTAGAAGCTACTTTACTAGCTTCTACCATTTGGAAAATTTGAGACTTAAGGCTCAAATTTTAGCCATGAGATTCGCATAGCGAAGCTGCTGGCGTCCATTTGCTACTTCAGAAAAGTCGTATTTTTATTCGTACTCTCATCCTTACACGCAAAAAAGGAAATGACTTTTTATAGTAGCTCAAGCACTAGAATCCACATTGGATTCTAGTGCAGGAAAACTTCAAGACGGTTTCACCGTCTTACTCATGACAGAAACAAAATTTGG
>CAUQAL010000083.1:0-5660 GCA_963515985.1 uncultured Granulicatella sp. | reverse complement strand
TTTCTTAATTTCATGTTTTCCTCCAATTTGTAACAAAATGAAAGTGATGGAATACATTTTAATTATGGAATTTCCATCACTTAAACCTCTTTTAAACTCTAAAATTGTACTACAAAGAGCTCAAAAAATCAATTTAAATGATTAATCACATCATCCATTCTCTAATCAGAAATATATTTGGAATAAAATCCATAACGAAATGAAACTACGATTGTTCATAAGCTTTGTTTAATAGTATTAATGAATAATCTTCTAAGCAATAAAATGCTTTACTATCTTATGGTGGATCTTTATATTGACGACACTCTTCTTCTCCCATACATGTCTTGAAATAATTACCACGAATTCTGTCTTAAAATTACAAAACAAACAAAATAAACACCACAAAATCCTCGTTTTAGGGGATTTCATGGTGTCAAATTTTATTTTGAACTACTGCTATAGTATTGATTTTAAAATCTTTCCTTACCTACAAAAATTATTCTTTTATAAATAAACAACTTACTATTGTTTTTTTCGAATTAATTCAGTGACTGTTGATACAACCTCTTCAATTGTCAATGTTGTTGTATCAATTTCTATAGCATCTTCTGCTTTTTTTAGTGGAGATTCTTTACGAGTTGAATCAATATAATCACGACGACGGATATCTTCTACTAATTCTTCATAAGATATTTCTATACCTTTTTCTTGATTTTCAATAAAACGACGTTTTGCTCTTTCTTCTACACTCGCCACTAGGAAAATTTTAATGTCTGCTTGTGGAAGCACAACTGTCCCAATATCTCTTCCATCCATAATAATTGAATGATTTTCCGCAATTTCTCGTTGTAAATGAACTAATCTAGTACGAACTTCTTTTACTGCAGAAACTGCTGAAACATTTTTAGTAACTTCTAAGCTTCGAATTTCATCTGTAACATCTTCTTTATTCATAAATACACTTTGTTTCCCATCCTGCATTGAAAATCCAATTTCAATCGTTTGAACTAAGTTTTCAATCGCTTTATGGTCATCTAATGAAATATGATTTCTTAATACAGCTAATGTCACGACTCTATACATAGCTCCAGTATCTAGATAAACAAAACGATTTTCTTTCGCAATTAATTTTGAAATAGTGCTTTTTCCAGATGAAGCAGGTCCATCAATTGCAACTTGCATATAGCATATCTCCTTTTAAACTTATTTTTTGCCTTATAACAACCTAAAAGGCTGGACTTGCTGCCCAGCCTTTAGCTGTTATTGTCTTGGTTGTAATACTTTTAATTGCATTCCTGGTGAAATGTTATTACTTGTTAATCCATTAATCGATTTTAATGTATCTACATCCATCCCATGATTCACTGCAATTCTATATAATGTCTCACCAGCTTGTACAGTGTAACTTCCATAAGTACCATTTTGATTTTGAGTAGTTGGTGATTCAGAAGTTGATTGTTCTCTTTGATTATTTTGTTGTCTTGAAGCTGATGATGAAGTTGTTGTATTTACAGTTGTCGTAGAAGCTGTTGTTTCTACTGTGGTTGTTTCTGCAGCAGTTGTTTCAACTACTTTTGTTAACATAACTTCATCTGCAGTACGAGGTTTCACCTCAGTTTTAGAACTTGACCAATAGAACCACATCATAAATAATAATGGAGATACTACTACAACAATAAAAATAAATAGTAGCACACTTAATAACGGAGCTCCTGCTTTACCGTTTGAATTACGAGCACTACGTGAATACTGACGTGCTTTTTGCGTATCTTCACCAAATTGGCGATCCCATGGTTGCTCTTCTTTTGGGTTTCTTTCATTATTTAAATTATCTGTCATTAAAAATCCTCCTAAATTCAACCACTGTCGTCATTAGACTTTACTCATATAAAACTATAGCATATTTCATCCATAATATGCAATCTTTTCCTTCTCTACATAGTATTTTAGCATATTTTTTAATATTGTCATCGTTTTTTTAAATATTTTGAAAATTTTTAAAAAATATGAGAAACTTACACTAATCATAATTCACTATTAGAAATGGAGGCTCTCATATGAATTCAAAAAAATTACAACCTATTTATGGAAAAGTCGATTGTGAGAGTTGTATTGCCTGCGGTATTTGCCAATTGAAGGCTAGCAATCTTTTTGAATACGATACTGATGGAATAGCTTTTATGAAACAAGACCATAATACCGGAAGCCTTCCAATCCCTGAACAAGAAATAGAAGCCTTTAAAGAGGCCTATACTCATTGCCCAACAGGAGCCATTAAACGAAAAAACTCTCCATTCTAGTTTATCCAAAACAATTCGGCAGCAGTTATCGAAAGATACCTGCTGCCGTTCTTTACTACTATTAGAAAAGTCAGTTTACGATAATACACGCATTAAGAACTCTTTTGTTCTTTCTTTTTGCGGATTTGTAAAGATTTGTTCTGCAGTTCCCTCTTCAGCAATAACCCCTTTATCCATAAAGATAACACGGTCACTGACATCTCTAGCAAACTCCATTTCATGAGTTACAATAATCATTGTTAACCCAGTATGAGCTAAACTCTTCATTGTCTCTAAAACTTCATTTACCATCTCTGGATCTAATGCAGAAGTTGGTTCATCAAATAATAATACAGCTGGTTGCATTGATAATGCTCTAGCAATGGCTACACGTTGTTTTTGACCACCAGATAATTGACGAGGACGAGCATTTAAATACGCACTCATTCCAACTTTTTCTAGGAAGCTTTTTGCAATTTTTTCTGCTTCTTCTTTTGATTTTTTCAACACTTTGATAGGACCCACTGTACAGTTTTCTAATACATTTAAGTTGTTAAATAAATTAAATTGTTGGAAAACCATTCCTAAATGCGTACGATATTCATAAATATTTGTATCGTCATCTAAAATATTTTTTCCGTTATATAAAATTTCACCAGAAGTTGGTTTTTCTAATAAATTCACACAACGTAATAAAGTAGATTTCCCTGAACCTGAAGAACCAATAATCGTTACTACTTCACCAGATTGTACTGAAAATGAAATATCTTTTAGGACTTCATGAGTCCCGAATACTTTATTTAAATGTTTAATCGTTACTACTTCTTGACTCATGATTCTTATCCTTTCCCTTTCGTTTTTTCGTACACAGATGCCATTGAATTAGAATTTAATGGATCTGAATGAATAATTTCATAGTTATCTGGACCGTCCATTCTACGTTCAATATAACGTAAAATTTGTGTTAAAACAGTTGTCATAATAAAGTATAAAATTAATGTGACAAAGAATGTTTCAAAGTAACGGAAGTTTGCTCCCGCAACTGTTTTTGTTGCAAAATATAATTCTGAAACAGAAATAACGTTTAACACAGAAGTATCTTTAATATTAATTACAAACTCATTACCTGTTGCTGGTAAAATATTACGAATTACTTGAGGGAAGATAACATTCATCATTGTTTGAGTATGTGTCATCCCAATCGCTTGAGCAGCTTCAAATTGTCCTTTATCAATAGAAATAATTCCTCCACGAACAATTTCAGACATATAAGCACCTGTGTTAATGGATACAATGAAAATCGCAGCAAATGTACGATCCATATCAATTCCAAACGCTAATGCTGATCCATAATAAATAACCATTGCTTGTACAATCATTGGAGTTCCTCTAAAGAACTCTGTATAAGCTGTTAAAATCGCATTGGCAATTTTTAGCGTAATTCTTTTTGAACCTTTTTCTGGCATCGGAATAGTTTTCACTAATCCAATTAATAACCCGATTCCTGTTCCAATAATTGTCCCAATAATAGAAATATATAAGGTTACCCAAGCTCCATTTAGAAACATTGGCCAATTATCTTGTATAATTTTGATAATCCATTCAATATTCATCTTTTGCCCTCTTTCTTTTTTAGTTATGTATCTAGAAGAGAAATCTCTTCTAGTTAATTTTAATTAAAATATGTTAGTTTGTAAAATATGTTAGTTTGCTGCAGGTTGATTTTTGATAGCTTCATCCATAATTTGTTGACGTTCTGCATCAGAAATTTCTGATAAAGCTTTATTGATAGCATCTTTTAATGGGCTATTTTTTTTCAATCCAACAGCTGTATCTGTATCTTCATCACTTGCTTGGAATCCATCTGTTAATTTAATCATCACAAAATCTGAATTTGCAGATTGAGCAGAAACACCTTCTGGTAATTCAGAAACATATGCATCAATTGTTCCAGCTTGTAATGCAACACGCATTGCAGGGAAGTTATCCATTGCAGGTTGTTTAGCAACTCCAGGAATTTGGTCAATCACACTATAGTGGAAAGTGTTTAATTGTCCAGTTACTTTAGCTCCTGAAAAATCAGCTAATGTTTTAGCTTGTTCGAATTTACTTCCTTTTTTAACAATCATTACTAATTGTGATTTGTAATAGTTATCAGAAAAGTCAATTGCTTCTTTTCTTTCAGCAGTAGGACTCATACCAGCTATGATTGCATCTAGTTTACCAGAAACAACACCAGGTGTTAATCCATCCCACTCAGTTTTTACAATAACTAATTCTTTATTTAATTTTTTAGCGACACGTTTTGCAATTTCAACATCATAACCGCCCGCATAGTCATTTGAACCTTGGATTTTTACTCCACCGTTAGCATCTGTTTGTTGTGTCCAGTTAAACGGAGGATAACCCGCTTCCATCCCAACTACTAATTGGTTGCTTGATGCTTTACTGCCACATGCTGCTAACCCTAAACCGATTGCTACAGTTAATAATCCTTTTAATAAATTTTTTTTCATAAAAATCCTCTCCTCTTGGTTATAAACTTCAGGACTCAAATAAAAAAGAGAGATCACGAACAAAAGGTCCGCAATCTCTCCTGAATAGACTATTCCCCTTAAAAAGTGTACAGAAAAAATTAGCATAAACTGCTTTTGCCCGGTAATTGATTGCACTTCACACTGGTCTGGGCAGAGAGTGTGACAGTGACTGACCTATTATGACCAGCCCCCAACATAGCTTTGCTACATTTCGGCGAAATCCCCTTTCCGTAATCACGTACTTTTGTCATCCGCGCCTCAAGTTCAATAACCATATATTTAATTAAGTAATGCCATTCTAGCAAAATGAAAATATGATGTCAACTGTTTTCATTAAATTTTCATCATTAATTTTGTGTTGGAGAAGTACTACTTAATAGTTGCTCATAAGCAAATTCAAATTTTTGAACATCTCCTGCTCCCATAAAGACAATAACCGCATCCTTATAAGTTAATAATGGTGAAACATTTTCAATTTTTAACACACTAGCTCCACCTTCTACTAATGCTGCTAAGTCTTCAATTGAAACATTTCCTGATTTTTCACGAACAGATGCAAAAATATCACATAAATAAACATCATCTGCTAAAGATAAAGCTTTAGCAAATTCATCTAACAAAGCAATTGTTCTTGTAAATGTATGTGGTTGAAAAACAGCTACAATTTTCTTTGTAGGATATTTTTGTCTTGCAGCATCTAGTGTCGCACGAATTTCAGAAGGATGGTGAGCATAATCATCAATCACTGTAATTTCTTTGATTTTTTTCTCTGAAAAACGACGTTTAACTCCACCAAATGTTTTTAAATTAGCTGCTAATTCTTCTGGATTAAAATCATTTAAATAGTAGAATGTAATAATCG
>CAUQAL010000082.1:0-6018 GCA_963515985.1 uncultured Granulicatella sp. | reverse complement strand
CTGTATTAGGAATGGTTGACTTAGTACTAGTGATGACTGTTAACCCAGGATTTGGTGGACAAGCATTTATTCCTGAAACATTAGATAAAGTAAGAGAATTAGTTGAATTACGTCATGAGCAAGGGTACCAGTATTTAATTGAAGTAGATGGTGGTGTAAATGGAAAAACTGCTAAATTGTGTCGTGAAGCAGGAGTAGACGTTGCTGTAGCGGGATCTTATGTTTATTATGCAGATGATATTAAAAAAGCAATTGATTCTATAAAAGAAGCTTAAAGAGGATTTTGGTATGGAAATAATTGTAGTCATTGGGGGACCTTTGGAAGAGGGGGCTATACGGAGATGGTATCATCAGCAACTCCAGCATAAAGAAAACCAAAAATTTCAATTTATTGGAGTAGATGGGGGATGTTTGAAGTTAATGGCGGAAGAGTTGCCGATTGATTTGGCAATTGGTGACTTCGATTCTATTTCAGTAGAAGATAAAGAAACATTAAAACATTATGCTTCAAACATGATTGAATTCCCTTCTGAAAAAGATTTTACAGACTTTGAAGAAGCATTGATGTGGATTGCTCAGTCATATCCTCAGCAAAAGATTCATGTATTAGGTGCTTTTGGAGGGAGGGTGGACCATGCGATTAGTTGTTTATGGACCATGTTTCGTCCAGAATTACAAGCATTAATTCCGTATCTTTCGTTAGAAGATGAATGGAATCATATTTCTTTTTTAATACCAGGAGATTATGTGATTGAAAAATTAAACCATACGAAGTATTTATCTTTTATTACAACCGGTCCTATTAAGCAATTGTCTTTGAAAAATGTGAAATATACATTGAACAACCAAGATTATGATTTTCCAATCGCATTGATTAGTAATGAGTTTATCGAAGATAAAATGGAAATTTCATTTAAATCTGGTGGAATCATTGTGGGACAAACAAGAGATTCTTGGAGATAGTTCGGAATTAATTCTGCATTAAAAAGAATAAAACTTACATCGCACTTTTATTTTCTTTAAAAAATAGAAGTGTGCTTCTTTTTATGAGTTGAATTTTTTATAGAATGAGCTATACTATATATGAGTCTGCTAAAGATTCAAAAAAGTATATATTTGGAGGTCTTTTTATGTTAAAAGAATTATTAGAATTAGGAAAATTCGTTAAAAAAACAAGTGTTTTTGCAAGTGGAGTTGTGGTAGGTTCATTAGGACTTAAAGTTTTAGCGAGCAAAGATACTAAACACGTTGTTGCTAAAGCAGTAGCAAAATCTTACAAATTAAAAGATGGATTAGATGCAACAGTTTCTCAATTGAAACAACATGCAGATGATGTATTAGCTGAAGCAAATGACTTATATGTTGAAGAAAAAGCAGCTAACTTAGCAACAGTAGAAACAAGTGAACAATAATGAAAGTTAAAATTAAAGCTCAATCAAAAAATAGAATGCGTTTGGAAGTGCCTTTTAGATGTACAGCTGCTGTTCAGTTGTATTTAGAAGAAGAAAAAAGACTATTTCCAGAAATTACGCAAATCATTTGTTATAAAGATGAAAAGCATATCGCATTTACTTTTGAAACAGGACATGAATCAAGTGTTTATCGTTTCCTAGATCAGTTAGAGGTATTTACCTTAAATGAAAAACAAAGAGATTTTACAGTGGATGCTCAAGTGACGCCTGTGGATATTGTAGCTTCTCATATTTACCGTAAATTGGTTGCAAATGTATTGATTCCACAACCATTAAAAATTTTCTGGTTATTATGGAAAATGAAAAAATTCGGAAAAGCTGCATTTGAATCTGTTTTAGAAAAGAAATTATCCATGAGTATTTTGGATTTTGTAGCGATTGTAACATCGATGGCAATGGGAGATCATAAAACAGCTGATACGATTATGTTTTTATTAAATCTTGGAGATGATTTAGATGAATGGTCTCAAAAGAAATCCGTTGAAGATTTAGAGAAAAATCTAAAAAATAATATTTATGAATTATGGATTGAAAAAGACGGAGAACGATTCAAAAAATTAAGTCATCAAGTAGAAGTAGGCGATATATTCGTTGCGACTGAAGGACAAGAGATTTATTTTGATGGAACAGTTGTATCTGGTCGTGGATTTTTAAATGAAAGTTCATTAACTGGAGAAGCATTCCCTGTTTCTAAAAAGATTGGAGATACTGTTTTTGCGAATACAGTTGTAGAGCAAGGTGAATTATTAGTAAAAGTTACGAATGCTGAACAAAATTCACGTTTACAACAAATTGTTCAATTAATGAAAACAAGTGAACTACATCAATCAAAACAACAAAAACAATTATTAGAAAAAGCAGATGGCTTGGTGAAATATAATTTCATTGGAATGGCAGTGACCTATTTATTAACAAGATCCGTGCAAAAAGCATTAACGTTTTTATTAGTCGATTATTCCTGTGCCTTAAAATTATCTTCCCCTGTGACTTATCTAACAGCTATTAAAGCAGCTTCTACAAGAGGAATTGTTGTGAAGGGATCAAGTTCACTAGATGAATACCCTATGATTGATACTTATGTATTTGATAAGACTGGAACTTTAACAACAGGCGTTCCAAAAATTCAAAAGATTTTACCTTATCGTGGCTATTCAGAAGAAGAAGTTTTACGAATTGCAGCGTGTTTAGAAGAGCATATTTATCATCCAATTGCAAGTGCAGTGGTGCAAAAGGCAGAAGATGATGGAGTTGAACATGAAGAAATGCATGGTAAATTAACGCATGTTGCTTCTAAAGGAATTTTATCTTCGATTGATGGTGAAAAAGTTGTTATCGGAAGTTTAGAATTGTTAAATGAACATCACGTGGAAATTTCTGAAGAACAAGCTAGAATTATTGAAGAGTATACTCAATGGTATCACCTATTGTATTTAGGCTATAAAGGAAAATTAATTGCGATTTTCTTAATTGATACTCCATTGCGTCCCGAAACCATTGAAGTTCTGCAATCGTTAAAAGAACGAGGAAAGAATATTATTTTATTAACTGGAGATACGAAGAAACGAACTGAATCCATTTGTTCGCTGATTCAATTTGACGAAGTATATACAGAAGTGAAACCAGAACAAAAACATCAAGTGATTCAAGATTTACAAGATAAAGGACATCGTGTTTTTATGATTGGTGATGGTCTAAATGATTCAGCAGCTCTCTCAAAAGCAAATGTTGGAGTAGTTATGGCAAGTTCATCAGATATTGCTAGACAAGCTAGTGATATTGTATTTTTAGAAGAAACTTTATCAGGTATTCTGGTTTTAGATGATATTTCTGCAAAATTGCAAAAACAATTAGGAAGAAACTTGAATACAACTGTATGGGTAAATACTTCGTTAATGGGATTAGGATTGTTTAATGTATTAACGCCTAGTACATTAGCTGTATTCCATAATTTGACAACAACTGTTATTATAGGAAAAAGTTTTACTTATATTAAATAAAAGAAAAAAGACTGGACATTGTCCAGTCTTTTTATTGTGTAAATTAAACGCGTTCTACTTTACCTGATTTTAATGCACGAGTTGAAACCCATACTTTTTTAGGCTTGCCATCGATTAAAACGCGAACTTTTTGTAAGTTTGGTTTCCAAGTACGACGGTTAGCGTTCATAGCGTGAGAACGAGTGTTACCTGTTTCAGAACGACGTCCAGTGAAATAACATACTTTAGCCATGGTCATTCTCCTCCTTTAATTTAAATCATTGATCAGCTGATATAATTTTTAAACTAAATCATATACTTAAATAATTTATCATAGTTGACGGTAGAATGCAAGCTAGACTCTAAGATAAAGTATAAATTTTTGCTAAATTGATTTTGAGAGCGCATTTTCACACATAAAAGGTTAGGTAAAATCAATCATTTATGATAAAATAATAGAAAATAATCGAACAGTCTGTAAAAAAAAAGATTGTACGAATTTTAAGGAGGTTACTAAAATGACAGTCAAAATTCAAACAGAACAAGGGTTAATTGAATTAAGCAATGAAGTAATTGCAACTGTAGTTGGCGGTGCAGCAACAGATAATTATGGGGTTGTTGGAATGGCCAGCCGTAATCATATTCGTGATAATTTAAATGAAATTTTGAAAAGAGAAAATTATTCTCGTGGCGTTGTGATTCGTCAAGAAGAAGAGGGCGTAGCAGTTGATGTATATATTATCGTAGGGTACGGTACTAAAATTTCTGCAATTTGTCGCAATGTTCAAGAACAAGTGAAATATAATTTAGAAACGATGTTAGGATTTTCCGCGAACACTGTTAATGTTTATGTTCAAGGAGTAAAAATCATTGAAGCGTAAGCTTTGATGGTGTGTCAGGAGGATATAAGAATCAATGGTAACAAAAAATATTATTACGGCTCAAGATTTTCGAGCAATGGTAGAAATTGGTGAAGCACGTTTAAGTGAAAATGCTGAATTTGTCAATTCATTGAATGTATTTCCAGTTCCAGATGGTGATACAGGTACAAATATGAGCCTTTCGTTTAAATCAGGTGCAGAACGTGTGGCAAATTCTTCTGCTCAAACTGTAGGGGAGTTAGCACAAGATTTAGCAAAAGGTTTATTAATGGGTGCTCGTGGAAATTCAGGAGTTATTTTATCCCAATTATTCCGTGGTTTTTCAAAATCAGTTGAAGGAAAAGATGAATTAACAGGTGAAGATTTAGCAGAAGCATTTACAAAAGGGGTTGAAACAGCTTATAAAGCAGTAATGAAACCTGTAGAGGGGACTATTTTAACAGTTGCCCGTGAATCTGCTAAGAGAGGTGTTCGTAAATTAGAACGTTCGAATGATATTATCGAAGTTATGGGTTCTGTATTACGTGGTGCTCAAAAATCATTAGATAAAACTCCAGATTTATTACCTGTATTAAAAGAAGTTGGTGTAGTTGACTCAGGTGGTCAAGGTTTAGTATTTATTTATAACGGATTTTACGAAGCTTTAACAGGTGAAGCTACTCCAGTTCAAGCATTATCAACGAATAAAATTGATTTAAGTTCAGTAGCTCATCACGAAAGTGGCATTGATTATGAACATGCTTCTACAGCTGATATTCAATTTGGGTACTGTACTGAAATTATGGTACGTATCGGTGAAGGGGAAACAGTCGTAGATACTTTTGATTACGATACATTCCGTAATTATTTAAACGAATTAGGAGATTCTTTATTAGTTGTAGCGGATGATGAAATTATTAAAGTTCACGTTCATACAGAGCGTCCTGGCGAAGTGATGAATTATGGTCAACGTTTTGGTTCATTAATGAAAGTGAAAGTTGACAATATGCGTATGCAACATGAGGAAGTTTTAAAAACTGACTATACTGATAAAGTAAAAGCAGCTGCTCCAAAAGCTGAGTATGGAATTGTTGCTGTAGCTGCGGGTGAAGGTGTTCATGAATTATTCAAGAGCATGGGTGTGACAACGATTATTAATGGTGGTCAAACAATGAACCCAAGTACAGAAGATATTTTAGCAGCAATAAAAGAAGCTCATGCTGAAAAAGTGATTGTTTTACCAAATAATAAAAATATTTTAATGGCTGCAAATCAAGCTGCTGAAGTAAGTGAAGATGCGGAAGTAGCAGTTGTAGCAAGTAGAACAATTTCTGAAGGCTTATCTTCATTATTATCGTTCAACCCACAAGCTAGTTTAGAAGAAAATAAAGAGGCTATGACAGAACAATTGTCATTAGTGACAAGTGGTCAAATTACAAATGCCGTTCGTGATACTTCTATTGATGGTGTAGATATTAAAGAAAATGACTTCATGGGTATTGTCAATGGTAAAATTTTAATTAGTGTACCAGATCGTAAACAAGCAACAATTGATACAATTACTAAAATGGTGAATGATGAATCTGAAATCTTAACAATTATAGTTGGGGAAGATGTAGAAGTATCTGAAGCAGAAGAAATTGTTTCTTATGTTGAAGAACATTTCCCAGATATTGAAGTTGAATTACACGAAGGTTTACAACCTGTATA
>CAUQAL010000081.1:0-6115 GCA_963515985.1 uncultured Granulicatella sp. | reverse complement strand
AAATTTTGTTTCTGTCATGAGTAAGACGGTGAAACCGTCTTGGAGTTTTACCTGTAATGGAAGCTAGAGAACTAGCTTCCATTACTTTCACTACAAAAAATTTTTTCTTCCTATCTTTTACATATTCACGAAGTTTTTCCACTATAAGTTCTAAATATACGTAAAAAAAGGAATAACCTACTCTTTTCGGTAAGTTATTCCTTTTCTTCTATAAATTAGCTAGTTCAGCATTCAATGCTTGGTGAATGTGTTGGTTCTTTATTCGTAAGAATGTTCCTTTTGTTCCTAAACTTCTACTCTCAAGTACCCCTGCGGATTCTAATTTACGAATCGCATTTACAATTACCGTACGTGTAATATCAAATTCTTTGGCAATTTTCAATGCAGTAAATCGTAATTCAATCCCATCAAATAATGATAAAATAATTTTAATAGCTTCAATTTCGCTATAAGAAAGAGATTTTAAAGCTAAATGGACATTTTGTTTTTCTCGGTTTTCTTGTTCAATTCGTTTTGTTTGCCAGTGCAATAATTCTGTTCCAATTACAGTTGCAGCATGCTCTGCTAAAATCAAATCACCCGCCGAAAACGATTCTTTAGCTTTCCCCATTACAACAAATCCTAAACGGTTCCCAGAAGCATAAATCGGAATAATCGTTGTTTTTGCGTCAAGATATTCCTGTTTTAATTCCACAGGAAAAATTGTTAATTCAGCATCTACTGATATATTTTCTAAATTTGTTTCAATAGAATTCAAAGCATTCATATAAAAATCAGGAAATTGTCTTGTTGAAACATATTCATGCATCCTAGCATTATTTAACTTAAATTGATCATGAACCCCTAAAATTCTACCTTCTGGTGATGCAATAAATAAATCAACTTTCAATAGAGTTCCTAATACACCACTTAAAGTATTAAATGGCAAATCAGCTTTTTCATCTAATGTCCATAAATTATCATATTGTAAAACCGTATTGATTTTTCTTAAATCCTTTAGTACTTGTTGCAATGCTCTCTCTCCTTCCTATAAAATATAACGACTTAAATCACGATCGGATGTAATCGTATTTAATTTTGATTCCACATATTGCTCAGTAATTTGAATACTTCCCATTTGCATTTGAGGAGCTTCAAATAATAATTCTTCTAATAAAGTCTCTAAAATAGTATGCAATCTTCTTGCTCCAATATTTTCCATATTACTATTCACTTCAAATGCTGTTCTAGCAAGTGCTGCGACAGCTTCTTTTGTAAAGATAACTTCAACATTTTCAGTAGCCAATAATGCTTTATATTGTTTTAATAGAGCATTCTTAGGTTCAGTTAAAATACGTTCGAAATCTTCTTTTGATAAATCTTGTAATTCCACACGAATTGGAAAACGACCTTGTAATTCAGGCATTAAATCGCTTGGTTTAGCAACATGGAAAGCTCCTGAAGCAATGAATAAAATATGATCTGTTTGAATAGCACCATATTTTGTTTGAACTTGGCTTCCTTCTACGATAGGTAAAATATCTCTTTGAACCCCTTCTCTAGAAACTTCCCCGCCATTATGTCCTTTTGCAGCAATTTTATCAATCTCATCAATAAAAATAATTCCTGATGTTTCTGCTAATTTTAATGCTTCTGCATGTACAGCATCCTTATTCACTAATTGATCTGCTTCTTGTTCGGTTAAAATATCTAAAGCTTCTTCTACACTAACGGTACGTTTTGAACGTTTTTTAGGTGTCATTTGGTCTAACATGGATTGGATTTGCATCATTTGCTCCATTCCATTCGAATTGCCTGCCATACGTAATGGTTTTTCTTCTACTTCAATCGTAACTTCTTGATTTTTTAATAAACCATTTCTCAATTGTTGCTCAATTTCACGTCTTGATGCAGCAATTTCCTCTGTTACTTCTTCTTTTTCCTCTTGTGGTAGGTCTGTTTTTGGTAAGCCCATTGATTGGAATAAATTCATTAGAGAATCTTGTTGAGGATTTGTCACTTTTTTCATGATGCCAGGTTTTAAAATTTTGGCTAATTTACGAACAGCCTTATCATAAGCTTGAGGACGTACATCTTCTTGCTTTTGTTTCTGAACAATACTAATCGCATTTTCAACTAAGTCACGAACCATCGATTCTACATCACGACCGACATAACCCACTTCTGTAAATTTAGTTGCTTCAACCTTAACAAATGGAGCATCCACAAGTTTTGCTAAACGTCTCGCTAATTCTGTTTTCCCTACACCAGTTGGTCCAATCATTAATAAGTTTTTAGGTGTCACTTCTTTTTGCATTTCTTCATCTAATAATAAACGACGATAACGATTACGTAGAGCAACTGCTAAAGCACGTTTGGCACTAGCTTGACCTACAATAAATTGGTCTAATTCTTGTACGACCTCTCTAGGTGTCTTACTAATTTTTGAATTCATTTTCCCGTCTCCTATACTACTTCTGTAATAATTGCATCATTTGTATACACATCAATTTCTGAAGCAACTTTTAAACTTTCTCTTGCAATATCTTCTGCGCTTAAATTTTCATCACCAAATCGTAATAAAGCTCTAGCCGCTGATAAAGCAAAGTTTCCACCTGAACCAATTGTTAAAATCCCATCATCTGGCTCAATTACTTCACCAGTACCTGAAACTAATAATAATTGATCTTTATTCATTACAATTAGCATCGCTTCTAATTTTTGTAAGGTACGGTCAGTTCTCCATTGTTTTGCTAGTTCAATAGCTGCACGTTGCAAATTCCCTTTAAATTGCTTTAATTGGTCTTCAAACATTTCTTCTAAAGTAATCGCATCTGCAACTCCACCAGCAAAACCAACAACGACTTCACCACCGAAAATACGTCTAATTTTTCTAGCGCTACCTTTCATAATAATTCTTTCACCCATGGTAATTTGACCGTCACCTGCGATAGCAGATTGATTTCCTTTTTTAACGGCACATATTGTTGTCATTTCAAAACCTCCTATGGTTTATGGTTAAATTTGGATGCATCAAAAGTATCTTCCTCTTGTTTTGCTCTTGGAAAATATAATTGATAATTTTGTTGCAATGCATCTTTTGTAACATGTGTATAAATTTGAGTAGAACTTAAACTAACGTGTCCTAATAATTCTTGAACAGTTTTCATATCTGCTCCATTATTTAGTAAATGAGTCGCAAAAGTATGTCGCAACATATGCGGATGAATTTTCAATTGTAATCCGCTTTCTTGTAATAATTGATTTAAAATATAGCGAACACCTGTCGTTGTTATCGGATCGCCTAGATGATTCACGAATACAGAAGCATGTTCTTTTTTATATTGGGTCATTAAAGAAGTTCGGCTTTCTTCTAAATAAAGTTGTAAAGCTTCTGTAGCAAAATCTCCGATTGGAACATAACGTTCTTTTGAACCTTTCCCTATGACCAAAATAACGCCATTTTTTAAATCTAATTGCTGTAAAGTTAATTCAGTTAATTCACTCACTCGCATCCCTGTAGCATATAATACTTCAATTAACGCTCGATTACGTTGGTCTAAAGGCTGATTTCCATCAATGGAAGCAATAAATTTTTCCATCTCATCTTCATAAAAAAATTCAGGAAGTCGTTTTTGCCCTTTTTTATAAGAAACACTCGCAAATGGATTTTCTTCAACAAGTTCATGTTCTAATAAGTATTGATAGAACGAACGAAGGCTTGATAAGAAACGTGATATACTGGAACGGTTATATTGTTGTTGATGTAATTTTCCTAGATAAATTCGTACGTCCACTGCCGTAACTTCTGATAATTGTGTTAATGGAATTTCTCTTAAAAAAATCAAAAATTGTTCAATATCTCGTTGATAGGCTTCGACTGTTTTCATCGAATATCTTCTTTCTACTTTTAAATATTGAATAAATGCATGAAATTGTTCTTCCATTTAACGACATCCTTTCTCCATATAAAACTGTAGCATAGTTTCTAACAACTGACAACTAAATTGTCAAAATTTTCCAAACAATTTTCACTACAAAAGAAATCTCCTTTTTATTTTTGATTAGGGAAGAATTTCATTTATCAGTTAGTATTAGAATCTATCTGTAATCCAAGAGATAAATAATTCTTTTTGTAGTTAAAGTAATAGGATCTGCGAAAGCAGAAACTATTACAGGGAAATTTGAGACCGTGGCTCAAATTTAAGCTATGAGACACCAAAGGTGGCTGCTAGCGTCCTAAACTACCCAAAAAGAATTATTTATCTCTTGGATTATTACGAAAAAAGAAGCCTCTCGGCTTCTTCTTCATCATTTTTGAATTTCTTCTTTATAATCGCAATAGCTACATACAATTTGTTTGCCACTTTTCACTTTCTTTTCTACAAGATAGTGAGAACATTTCGGACATTCTCTTCCTACAGGTTTATCCCATGATACAAATTCGCATTCAGGATAACGATCACAACCATAGAATAAACGATTCTTCTTCGATTTTCTCTCGATTACATGCCCTTGATGACAATGAGGACAAGTTACACCAATCTCTTTTACAATTGCTGCAGTATGACGACAATCAGGGAAATTACTACATGCATAGAATTTGCCAAAACGTCCTAATTTTATAACCATTGGGCTTCCACAAACTTCACAGTCGAAACCTGCAGGTTCATCTTTAATTTGGACTTTCTCAATTTGAATTTCCGCTTTATCCACTTCAGCTTTAAACGGTTGATAGAAGCGATCAATGACTTGAACCCACTCTTGTTTTCCTGCTTCAATTTGGTCTAATTCAGATTCCATTTCAGCAGTAAAATGAGTATCTACAATATTCGGGAAATAATTATTAATCATTTGATGAACAATTTCTCCCAATTCAGTTGGTTCAAAACGTTTCGCTACTAATTTAACATAATAACGTTTTTGAATCGTTTCAATTGTTGGAGCATAAGTCGAAGGACGACCGACTCCAATTTCTTCTAATGTTTTAATTAAAGTTGCTTCTGAATATCTTGCAGGCGGTTGAGTAAAGTGTTGTTCTGGATCTAATTTTTGTACAGACACAGTGTCTCCCTCAACTAATTCAGGTAAAACATTTGATTTTTTCGAATCTGCATTATCTTGATACACTTTTTGATAACCTGCAAATTTAATCGTAGAACCATTAGCTTTGAATACTTGCTGATTTTGCTCTAACTCAACTTGAACCGTATCATAAACGGCTGCAGACATCTGACTAGCAACAAATCTAGACCAAATTAATGTATATAATTTTAATTGATCTTTTGTTAAATAAGATGCAATCGAATCAGGCGTTCTCATAACAGATGAAGGACGAATCGCTTCATGGGCATCTTGAGCACCTTCTGAAACTTTTGTTGAACGTGTTGAGTTTGAATACTCACTACCATACTCTGATAAAATATAAGATTTTGCTTCGTCTTTAGCCGTTTGAGAAACACGAGTTGAGTCTGTACGCATATACGTAATTAAACCGACTGAACCTTGTCTTCCTAGCGATACCCCTTCATACAATTGTTGAGCGACCATCATTGTTTTACGAGTTCTAAAGTTTAATTTATTAGAAGCATCTTGTTGCAAGCTACTTGTTGTAAATGGTGCAGCTGGATTTCTTCTTCTTTCTTTTTTCGTAACTTTTTGAACGGTAAATGGTGATTTCTCATCAATTTGTTTTAAGACTTGATTCACTTCATCTTGAGATTTTAATTCAACTTTTTCAGTAGTTGTTCCATAATAACTAGCTGAGAATTTCTTTGTTGATTTTTGGAAAGTCGCATCTAATGTCCAATATTCTTCTGGAACAAAAGATTGAATTTCTCTTTCACGATCAATAATTAATTTTACAGCGATACTTTGTACACGACCAGCACTTAAGCCTTTTTTAACTTTTTTCCATAAAATTGGAGAAATTGTATATCCTACTAATCGGTCTAAAATACGACGAGCTTGTTGTGCATCAACTAAATCCATATCTAGATTTCTTGGATTTTTAAAGGCTTCTTTTACAGCATCCTTTGTAATCTCATTAAATTCTACACGAATCGGTTTAGTCGTATCTAATCCTAATAAATGCGCTAAATGCCATGAAATAGCTTCCCCTTCTCTATCCGGGTCA
>CAUQAL010000080.1:0-6255 GCA_963515985.1 uncultured Granulicatella sp. | reverse complement strand
GTATGGCATCTACTTCCCACCATCTTCGTAAACTAGCCAATCAAAACATCTTGGGAACTAGAAGAGAGGGGAAAATTATATATTATTTTATAAAAGATGAGGAAATCAGGGATTTTTTTAATCAACTAGGATAACAACTATTTTTACTACTTTTCCATGATTCTAGGGAGCTACTCTATGAATTTTTTTGATGAAAATTACTCACAAGAAATATCTACTTGTATCAAATGTTTAAGAAAAAAGAATAATTTAAAGCAAAGTGACCCCAAAAAGTTAGACTTTTTGGGGTCACTTCATAATGAGGACTTCATCATCCACTGTAACCGTAGAAATTTTCTTTGCGAATTAAATATAACACTTACACAATCCATTCAATTGTCTGATACATCTTTTTAGTCTTCTTCTCTTCTATAATCTACAGAAATATAAACCATTAAAATGGCCTGTATCGCCAAAGCTAAATAAAAAATTTCTGTATTTCTGTTAAAGATAATTGCAAGTGTTGTACAAATCAAATATACCAGTATATAGGCTTTTATAATTCCCTTCGTTAATTGCACTTCATCTTTGTTATACCGCGTTGTTCCATATAAACATAAATAAAAAACTGTAATTCCAATTAGAATCATTGAAACTCCTATATTTAATAACTGCCCCTCATAATACATCTCAACTCCAGCCGTTATAATGTTGATAGCAATTAAAATAGCAATATGTAAATACACTAACGGTGCTGCTGCAACTTCTTGATGATGATTCATTCGAATAGCCGTTTGATAAACATAAGAAACGAATAAAAATCCAACCATTACAAATGTAAGAATTGACAAAAGGAAATGTTCTGACAATGGATACGTTTTAATAATAGCAATAACCAGTTCACCCACTGTTAAAATCGTAATTAATTGCATTCGTTCCACTAAATGAGGAAAATTCATATATGGATATTCCATTTTCTTGACCATAAAATTTGGATAAATATAACAAACGCTATATGCAATAAAGTAGATATAACCGACTAATGAATCAGGTGAAAAGAAAGCAATGAATGTAGAAACGACTACAATCACAATTCCTATTACAATTCCTTTCATTTGAATGATCATATCACTCGTACACTGATGATACTTTTGAATATGTAATTGATACTGTAAAAAAATAATTCCCATCGTAATAATCATCAAAATATTATAGTAAATATGAACTGGAATCGAAAACACATTAAACGAAATAATCCCCGTTTCAACATTTGTACTAAATAATGAAACCATATTTCCTAATACAAGCATGGCAGCGATGATTGTAAAAACGTCATTTGCATCTCGTTTACTATAACGATTTAAATATGAATTTTCCAATAGCCAAATATGCCAAATAGATAAAGTAGAAACGACAAAACTTAAAATCCTTTCAAAACTTACGATATGCTCTGGAGTGGAATGTAAAATCCCAACAACCCCACTTGTCGCAAGAATAAACACTAAATCAAAAAACAATTCATAGTTCGAAACTTTTTTCCCTTTCATACAATACCTCTTTTAATCCTCATCCTTAATATCAATATCTTCCGGAATCGGTTCATCTAAGTATTTTTGATATTCTTCAATCATTTTTTGCCGTTGCTTTATAAAAAAGTCAAATTGAGATCGATTAATGAGGACTTCATCATCGACTGTAATCGTAGAAATTTGTTTTTCACGAATTAAATATAATACATACGCAATATCTACTTCTAAATATTCCGCAATCCCTTCAATTGTTTGATACATCTTTTTCTCCATAAATAAAAGTAACAGTTCTTTTCCAAACTGTTACCATCTCTTCTATCCTAATTTTTCTACTAAACTTTTCGCAAAAGCTTCGATATTTTTCACATCTTCTTCTTCCGCATTTAAATCAACTAATACATTTTCTGCACCTTTTGTTGCACCTGTTTTAGCAAATTGTTCATCAAAATCTAATACTGATTGACAGAATTTATCATAGAATGTATCCCCTGAACCTAGTGCTCCATAAATTTTTCCTGTTAAATCTTCTTCTTCTAATTCTTCATAAAAATCAACGATTTCATCTGGTAAATCACCATCTGTACCATAAGTGTAAGTTGCGACTACACAAATATCATAGTCATGAAATTCATCTGCTGTAGCGGAAGTACATTCTTTAATATCTACTTCTACTCCTTGTTCTTCTAATGATTCTGCTAAAATATCTGCAATTTCTTCTGTGTTTCCTGTTAAACTAGCATATACAATTAATGCTGTTGCCATTTACTTCACTCTCTTTCGTTTCAATTGTTTTTATTATACCAAAAGAATGCCAATAGAGATAGTCAAAACAAAGGATTTATTGATTCATTTTCACAATATTTTTCATTCTTGAACTATTAAAATAACTTTCACTTTGTATTTTTAAAAATTTTTGATATACTCTTTTAATAACTTTTAAAGAATTGAGGGAATCAAATGAATGCTACTCAACGTTTAAAACAAGCTGAAAAAGGTGCAATTCTAAGTATTATCACTTACATTATTCTTTCAAGTAGCAAATTACTATTTGGAAAATTATTTTTTTCTCAAGCCCTATTTTCAGATGGATTAAATAACTTAACAGATGTTTTATCTTCGCTTCTAGTATTTGCTGGTTTAAAAATTTCTCAAAAACCTGCAGATAAAAATCATCCTTATGGACATTGGAAATTTGAAACTCTTGCAAGTCTCATTACTTCTTTTATTATGTGTATTATCGGCATAGAAGTTATTAGAAATGCTTCGCATACTATCATGAATCCAAATCCAGAACTTCCATTACTCATTACAGCTATAGTAGGATTTATTTCTGGTATCATGATGTATGGAGTTTATCGTTTTAACGATTCACTAGCGAAAAAAATAAATTCCATTGGGCTAAAAGCTGCAGCAAAGGATAATTACAGTGATGCTTTAACAAGTATTTCTACTTCCATCGCCATTTTTGCAGCAAGTTTAGGAATCTCATGGTTAGATGGAGTAATGGCTTTTATTGTTGGCATTATGATTTTAAAAACTGCTTATGATGTTTTCAGCGAAAGTACTTTCCAATTAACTGATGGATTTGAACCAGAAGAAATGAAAGAATATAAACCTCTCATACTTTCCCACCCAGAAGTTAAAAGTATTGAAGATATAAAAGCTAGACGATATGGTTCTAATATTTATTTAGATTTAACGGTTTGTATGGATCCTAATTTAACAGTTTGGAGAAGTCATGAAATAACAGAAGAAATCGAAATAGAACTTGCTGACAACTTCGGAATCAATTTCATCGATATTCATGTTGAACCATATAAAAAAGCTAGAAATTAGGCATTTCCCTAATTTCTAGCTTTTTTTGTACTTTCTCCTAATTTTACATGAACTGGAATCGTCGTTTTCATCTCGCAAGGAATGTTTCGAATTAATTTTTCTAACACTTTCATTGATACTTTTCCAGCTTCTTTGAACTGATATTCAACAGTTGTTAATGTAGGATTCATAAATTGACCAATTTCGTATCCACCAAAACCTGCAATTGCAACTTCTTCAGGGATTTTTCTTCCACACTGCTGTGCTGCCTTCATCAAAGCAACTGCAATATTATCAGTTGCTGCAATGACTAAAGAGTGTGTTTCATCTTTAAACAAGTCCATTCCTATTTGTAATGCTTTTTGGGTAGAAAAATCTCCTTCAAGCTGTTCAATCTTATCGAATTTATGAACTTTTGCCCCTGAAAAAACCCCTTCTTTCCGAACAACTCCAACAGCATGATCTTGTTTTGAAACGCCCACATACGTTATTTCATGATAACCAATTTCAGCAAGATTTTCGACTAATTCAAAACCTGCTTGGTAATCATCGTGAATGACACTATGAATTTCATGATGTTCTTGACCAACGATTACGACAGGAACTGGACATTTTTTTATAGCTTTAATATGATTCAAAGTAATTTCTGTTGCTATTAAAATAATACCGGCAACTTTATTTCTAGCAAAGGTTTCAATAGCTTTAATTTCTCGTTTGCTATCTTGCCTCGAATTATTCATAATGAATTCATAGTTTAATTCTTCAACAACTTCATCAATCCCCATCAAAGTCAATGCTGTTGCTGATGAATCAACTCTAGGTACAATTACACCAATCATAGAGCTAAATTTTGCTTTTAAACTACGAGCAAATGGACTTGGCGTATAATTTTCTTCTTTTATCACTTTTTCAATTTTTTGCGCTGTTTCTACACTGATTGATCCACCATTTAAGTATCTTGATACGGTACTTTTCGTTACACCAGCTTTTTTCGCAATATCTTGAATTGTCGCCAATTACTCCACCTACTCTCTATAATGTTGTAAAGTCAATATTGAAAGCTTGTTTTACATCTTCAGTAACATCACTAATTGGTGTTTTTGAAACGAATTTTCCTTTAAAGCTATAACGATGAGAAGCTTGTAAATCATCACATGTAATTAAAGTAATTTCAGTTTTTCCTGGAACATCATAAATAACTTCAACTTGATAAGCTTCCACTAAATCAATACTTGTAGTTTCATATTCATAAACATATTCCATATCTGTTAAATAAATTTTATCTCCAACTTTTAATTTAACTAATGGAGAGAATAATAAACGTTCATCTGAAAAATAGTGGTGACTTGCTAGCGCATAATTTCCTTCCCCCATTTTTTGAGTTGGTTTTAAAGTTCCCGCACCAGCTAATAATACAGGATTAGAAATTCCTTTATATATCGGTAAATTTAATTTAACACTTGGTACTGCAATTGCTCCTAAAGTTAAAAATTTAGAAGTATCCATTTTAGCTTTTACAACTGCTTGTAAATCTAAAGCTTCTACTGTTGAAAAATCAAATTCTGCTTCTTGTGTTTCATTTTCTTTTACTTCCGCAGCCGTTACTTTACTTAACTGAAGAGCGTGTTCTTCTTGAAATTGTGCTAACATATAGGAACGAATAGGTCCAGCAGCAAATAATAGACCCGCAATGATGAATAATAATCCTGCTACCCAAATTCTCCAATTAAAGCCTCTTTTTTTATTTTTCTTTTTAATTTCTTGTGATTTTGTCATATTTTTCTCCTTTAACATTTTGTACTTACTAAAATCCAATACCCTTTATCCCATTGAATTCTTTCACAATTTCCAAATACTTCTTCCATTTTCTTTTGAGCACTTGGAGCTCCTTGTTTCTTTTGAATAACAATGACTAATTGTCCATTTTCAGCCAAATAATCAAATGCTTTTTCTAAAATAGTATGAACAACCGTCTTTCCAGCACGAATGGGTGGATTACTAATGATGATTTCATACTGCGTTTTCTTGACAGCATCATACAAATTACTTTCATGTATATCTACATTTTTAATACCATTTTTTTCTGCATTTTCCAACGCTAAAACTAATGCTCGTTCATTAACATCAATCATTTCTATGGATAATTCAGGGTATGCTTTACCATAAGCAAGTCCCATCGTACCATAACCACAGCCAATATCCAATAAACTTGCATTTTGAAACCTTTCAGGAATATCATAAGACTCTACTAATAATTCACTTCCGAAATCAACAGTATGTTTTGAGAAAACTCCATTATCACTTGTAAAAGAAAGAGTGTTTCCTTTTAAGCGATATGTCCAATGTTTTTGTTGGCTAATACTATCTGGATTTTTTGTATAATAATGATTTGCCATAAATTCTCCTTTATTCTCTATAATAATTAACTATACTATTTCTTTTCAAAACTTCCAACACTTATGATGAAAATTTAATCATTTTTGTAAAATTTAATAGAACCAAAAAACCCGTTGCTATTTCTAACAACGGGAAAAGGTTAGGAGGGTTTACTAATAAAAAATGTTGGGAGTTCATTTTTTATTTGGGAGAAGTAAACCTTAGGTGTTTTATTGGGTATGTCAGCATAATAAAGGTTAAATATGAATTTTTTATGAAGTTTATGTGTTTTTTTTATGAAAAATAACTTTTTTTATATTTTAACATCTCCATATTCTTCATATTTTTTAAATAAATTAACGACATATGAACATGTTGGATGGATTTTCTTCTGATTTTCCCTTGCATAATCCGCTAATTTATCGACTAGTAATTTTCCTATTCCTTGTCCTCTATAAGTTGGATCTACAAAAGTATGATTAGCAATCAATACATCTTTTTCAACTTGAAATGTAATTTCAGCATCCACTTCACCTACAGCATTATAATGTCTAAA
>CAUQAL010000079.1:0-6374 GCA_963515985.1 uncultured Granulicatella sp. | reverse complement strand
ATGAATTACATAAAGCTTATGAAGTTGGAGATAAAATTCGTTTTGAAGTAACTCCCAAAGATTTTGGACGTATTGCTGCACAAACAGCGAAACAAGTCATTATGCAACGTTTAAGAGATGCTGAACGTACAAATATTTATAATGAATTTATCGAATTTGAAAATGAAATTATGACAGGTGTAGTTGATCGTCAAGATTTCCGTTATGTATATGTGAATTTAGGTAAAATTGTTGCAGGAATGACAAAACAAGATCAAATTCCTACTGAAGAATATTTACCAGATCAACGTATTAAAGTATTAGTATCTAAAGTTGATAACACAACTAAAGGTCCATTAATTTTCGTAAGTCGTACACATCCAGATTTATTAAAACGTTTATTTGAACAAGAAGTTCCTGAAATTTACGAAGGAGTTGTAGAAATCGTTTCGATTGCTCGTGAAGCAGGAGATCGTGCGAAAGTTGCAGTCCGTTCTAGAGATACGAACTTAGATCCAGTTGGTACTTGCGTTGGACCTCGTGGACAACGTGTTCAAAATATTGTAAATGAATTAAATGGTGAAAATATGGATATCGTTGAATGGAACGAAGATCCATCTGTATACATTGCGAATGCATTAAATCCTTCACAAGTTGTGAAAGTAGATTTTGATTCTGATCGTAATAGCTGCATTGTTGTAGTACCGGATCATCAATTATCATTAGCGATTGGGAAACGTGGGCAAAATGCTCGTTTAGCAGCTAAATTAACAGGTTTCCGTATTGATATTAAATCAGAATCAGCTTATCAAGAATATTTAGACCAATTAGATTCAGAATTACCTACAGTTGAAGAAGCTTCAAGTGAAGAAGTTCAAACTGAAGAATAATTAAGAAGGAGGCATCTTATGAAAAAAAGAAAAGTTCCAATGCGTCGTTGTATAGCTTCTGGAGAAATGATGCCTAAGAAAGAATTGGTACGGATTGTTCGTAACAGTGAAGGTGTCGCTCAAATTGATCCTACTGGAAAAGTCAATGGAAGAGGAGCTTATATTACATTAGAACCGACTCTTGTTGAAAAAGCATGGAAGAATCATTTATTTGAACGTCAATTAGAAATCGAAATCCCAGATAGTTTCTATGAAGAACTATTGCAATATGTGGATCACCAAAAAGCTAGAAAAGAGTTATTTAGTGATGGAAAGCATTGATAAAAAGAAAGCTCTCAATTTATTAGGAATGGCAACTCGTGCTCGTAAACTAATATCTGGAGAAGAGCAAGTACTGCAAAGTATTCAAAAAGAAAAAGTGAATCTCGTTATTTGTACAACAAATAGTAGTGAGAATACCGTAAAGAAAATCAAAAATAAATGTGAATATTATGAAATCCCTTTTATTCAGCAATTTACAACGGAAGAAATTTCGCAGGCGATTGGAAAACAACGTTCGATTATCGCAATTGCTGATCAAGGTTTTACAAAAAGTCTGATGAAGATGAAAGGATTTAACGATATGAACGAATAGGAAGGTGAACGTATGTCAAAAACACGTGTATATGAACTTGCAAAAGAGTTAAAACTACCTAGTAAGGACATTATCGAAAAAGCAAAACAATTAGGCATTAGTTATAACAGCCATATGTCAACAATGGAAGATGGAGAAATCGCAACAATTAAAGCTTCAATTAAAGCTTCAATTTCAACAAAGAAAGAAGCTCCAAAAAAAGTTGTTGAAAAGAAAGAAACTCCTGCGCCTAAAAAAGTAGAGGCAAAAAAAGAAGCAGCGCAACCTAAAAAGGAAACTGCTAAAAAAGAAGCAGTGAAAAAAGCTGAACATAAACCAGCACATTCACCAAAACAACAGGATAAAAATCATCAACCAAACCAAAATCAAAATAAACATGGACATAAGAAGGAATCTATGCAAAAACAAGAAACAGTAGCAAACAAAGGACCAAAACATCAATCTCATGATGAAGAATCATATTCAAATCATCGTGAATCTAAAAAGAATAATGATTTCAAACGTGGAAATCAAAAACGTGGTGGCGAACGTAATCAACAAGAAAACTTTAATAAGAAAAATCGTCATCAAAAAAATAATCGTAAACAACAAAAGAATGCTGAACAAAAACCAGCAGTTCCAGCACGTAAATTCCATGAATTACCAGATGTATTAGTATATACAGATGGAATGACAGTTGCTGAATTAGCTAAAAAGATTAAACGTGAACCAGCAGAAATTATTAAAAAATTATTCTTATTAGGAGTAATGGCAACATTAAACCAAGGATTATCGAAAGATGCGATTGAATTATTAGCAGCAGACTATGGTATGGATGCTGAAGAAAAAATCGAAAAAGATATTTCTGATTTAGATGTATACTTTGAAGAAGCAGCTGCTGAGAGCGACTCACACGCAGTTCGTCCTCCAGTTGTTACAATCATGGGACACGTTGACCATGGTAAAACAACTTTACTTGACCAATTAAGAAATTCTTCTGTAGTAGCTGGAGAAGCTGGAGGAATTACACAACATATTGGTGCTTATCAAATTAAAATTGATGGCAAACCAATTACATTCTTAGATACACCAGGTCACGCGGCATTTACAACAATGCGTGCTCGTGGTGCGGATATAACAGATATTACAATTATTGTAGTTGCTGCTGATGACGGTGTAATGCCACAAACAGTTGAAGCAATTAACCATGCTAAAGCGGCAGATGTTCCAATTATTGTTGCTGTAAATAAAATTGATAAACCAGCTGCTAATCCAGGTCGTGTAATGCAAGAATTATCTGATTTAGGTTTAGTTCCTGAAGCATGGGGTGGAGATACAATCTTCGTTGAAATTTCTGCTAAATTTAATCAAAATATTGAAGAATTATTAGAAATGATTTTATTAGTAGCTGAAATGCAAGAATTAAGTGCAAATGCTAATCGTTTAGCCTTAGGTACCGTTATTGAAGCTCGTTTAGATAAAACAAAAGGACCTATTGCAACATTATTAGTTCAAGAAGGAACGCTTAAAGTTGGAGACCCAATCGTTGTCGGAAATACATTTGGTCGTGTTCGTGTAATGGTGAATGACCAAGGACGTCGTGTGAAAACAGCTGTCCCAGCAACTCCAGTTGAAATTACAGGGTTAAATGCATCTCCACAAGCAGGAGACCGCTTCGTAGTATTTGAAGATGAAAAATCAGCTCGTGCAGCCGGTGAAGAACGTGCAAAACGTGCTTTAATTGAACAACGTAATGCATCAAGCCGTATTACTTTAGATAACTTATTCTCAACATTAAAAGATGGAGAAATGAAAGAAGTTAACGTCATTATTAAAGCAGACGTACAAGGTTCTGTAGAAGCTTTAGCTTCAAGTTTACAAAAAATTGAAGTAGAAGGCGTACGTGTGAAAATTATCCATACAGCTGTTGGGGCAATCAATGAAAGTGATATTACTTTAGCAACAGCAAGTAATGCGATTATTATTGGTTTCAACGTAAGACCTACACCTCAAGCGAAGATTCAAGCTGAATCTGATCAAGTAGATATTCGTTTACACCGTATTATTTATAATGTTATTGATGAAATTGAAACAGCGATGAAAGGTATGTTAGATCCTGAATTTGAAGAGAAAATTACAGGTTCTGCTATCGTTCGTGAAACTTATACAGTATCTAAATTAGGTACAATTGCTGGTTCATATATCACTGAAGGGGTTGTTAAACGTTCTAGTCAAGTTCGTTTAATCCGTGATAACATTGTTATTTACGAAGGTGAATTAGCAAGCTTGAAACGTTTCAAAGATGATGCTAAAGAAGTGAAATTAGGATTTGAATGTGGAATTATGATTGAAGGCTACAATGATATTAAAGTAGATGATATTATTGAAGCATTTGAAATGGTTGAAATTAAAAGAAAATAGTCGTTAAATGATGGAATGAAGAGAGGAGAGTATCAAATGGCGAATTTCCGTGTTGGTCGTGTTTCTCAAGAGATTTTGAGAGAAGTGAATGATATTTTGTCAAAAAAAGTTCGTGATCCTCGTGTGCAAGAAATTACGATTACTGAGGTAGATGTAACTGGCGATTTACAAATTGCGACGGTTTATTATACAACTTTGCAAACTTTAGCGAGTGAACGCCAAGCAACTGAGCGTGGATTGGAAAAATCTAAAGGTTTAATTCGTCGTGAATTAGGGAAACGTTTATCTCTCTATAAAACGCCTGAATTAATTTTTAAACGTGATGAGTCTGTTGATTATGGAAACCATATCGAAGAATTGTTGAAGAGTATCCAACAAGAGGACGAGGAGCGTTAATAAATAAAAAATATGACTGCTAAAACAGTAGTAAAGGACGGCAGCAGCTTCGCAAAGCGAATCTCATGCCTAAAGTTCGAGCCTAGATCTCGAACTTTCCTAGTAAAAGTAGCCAATTGGCTACTTTTACGCTTACTACTGTGGGCAGTCATTTTTTTCTTTAAAATAAATAAGAAATCACTCTCCGTAGTAGCTAGGGACGCAAGCAGCCTCGCTTTTTCGAGTCTCATTGCTAAAAATTGAGCCTAAGGTCTCAATTTTTCCCGTAATGGAATCCTGATAAAGGATTCCATTACTTGAGCTACTACGGAGAGTAATTTTTTATTATAATTATTTTACGTTTTGTACTAAGAAGAATTAGTTCTTAAGATAAAAAGAAACAAAAAATTCTATAGTAATATGCGTAAAAGTAGCCATTTGGCTACTTTTACTAGGGAAATTTGAGACTGTGGCTCAAATTTTAGCCAAGAGACCCCATAGGGGTATATTACTATAGAAAAATATTTTTCCTGCTTTTATTTATTGAAATAACTTCGTGAAAAATTTTCTAACTGTGGTATAATAAAAACACTATGAATAAAAGAGGTGTGTTATGATTTCTGCAAATGAGACTTGGATTCTTTGGTCCATTATTATCGTCATTGCAACAGCAAGTATTTATTTAGAAAATCATTATGAGTGGGCATCGAAAATTAGTGGTCCCATTATTGGTTTATTAGCAGCAGCTACATTAAGTAATGTTGGCATCATTCCTGTTGAATCTCCTATTTATGATCAAGTATGGGATATTGTAGTTCCATTAGCGATTCCAATGTTGTTATTTACATGTGATTTAAAACAAATTTGGAAAGAAAGTGGACGTTTATTAATAATTTTCTTAATTAGTTCTGTAGGAACTATATTAGGGGCTTTAGTAGGATATGCCTTCTTAGGAAAATTGATTCCCGTATTGAATCATATTGCCGGAATGATGGTTGGAAGTTATATCGGTGGTGGTGTTAACTTTGTGGCAGTTGCTTCTGCATTTGATATTCCAAAAGAATTAATTTCTGCAGCTACTGTAGCGGATAATCTATTAATGGTATTTTATTTCTTAATTTTATTAATGATTCCATCTATGGCATTTTTCAAAAAACATTTTAAATCTGCTTATTCAAATGAAGAATTAGAAGACTCTAAACAATATCATTCAAAAACAGTAGTAACGTTACAAGATATTGCCTTTGTATTTGCGATTGCAGTAGTGATTGTAACGGTAAGCTTTAGTTTATCAAAAGGAATTGCCACTCTTGGACAAAACAGTGTGATTCAATTTATTTCTAATAAATATTTGATTCTAACAACTTTAACAGTTGCAGCTTCAACAATTTTTTCTTCATTTTTCAAGAAAATTCATGGAGCAAATGAAATTGGAACTTTCTTAATTTATTTATTCTTTGTCGTAATTGGGATTCCTGCTTCAATTGAGGCAATTATTGCGAAATCTCCATTACTTTTAGTGTTCTGTGCTATTATGGTCTTTGTAAATATGTTTGTGACATTCTTAGGGGCAAAAGTATTTGGATTTACCATTGAAGAAGCTATTTTAGCATCAAATGCAAACATTGGAGGTCCAACAACAGCAGCAGCCATGGCAGTATCAAAAGGCTGGCATCGATTCGTAGCACCAACCATGCTAGTAGGAACATTAGGATATATATTAGGAACTTATATCGGAATATTAATAGGAAACTTACTCATGTAAAACAAAAGACAAACATCAACTTAGCTGAAAAAATTAAGAAGATGTTTGTCTTATTTATTTGAAAAAAACTTCCTATAGTAGTATACAAGAGTGCTATATTCCACAGTATCCTTTATTAAATAACGACAGCACATTATGTCATATGCCACCAAAAAAAGACTTCCTATAGTAGCATGGGAAATATAAGCGAAGGCTTATATTTCAGGAAATTTTGAGACCCAGGCTCAAAATTTAGGCATATAAGAAGTACAAAAATAGTTTAGTGCTATGCCCACCAAAAAAGACTTCCTATAGTAGTATGGGAAATATAAGCCAAGGCTTATATTTCAGG
>CAUQAL010000078.1:0-6545 GCA_963515985.1 uncultured Granulicatella sp. | reverse complement strand
AGGTAGTATCTTTTTGTCTTTTTTTCGTACATTGTTTCAAATAAAAATCAAGACCAAGGCTTGATTTTTAGCCAAGAGACACCTTTAGGTGGCTACTGGCGTCCTTTACTACTATATAGAAAGGTCAGTTACCAAGCGCTCTCTCATAATTATCCGTCCAAACAGAAAAGACTTTTCATAATAGCACAAGTACTAGAAGCTATTAGCTTCTAGTACAGGAAAATTTGAGACCTTAGGCTCAAATTTTAGCCATGAGACCGTAGGTCTGCTGGCGTCCTTCGCTATTATAGAAAAGTCAATTTAAAGTTCTAAAATGTTTTTTGGACCTTCAACATATTTGTTGAACCTGTTTCTCCAACTTTAAGACCAGCTGTAAGAATTAATAATTCTCCTTTTTCAGCAAATCCTTTTTCTAATACGATATCATTTGCAAGTTTAAACATTTCATCAGTTGATGCAGGTCTATCGATTACAAAAGGTTGAACACCCCATACTAATGCTAAAGCACGTTGTTGACGTTCAGTGTATGTGATAGCCATAATATTTGCACTTGGACGGTATTTAGAAATCATTTTTGGAGTATGACCAGATTGAGTTGCAGCTACAATTGTGTTAACATCTAAGTTTTTAGCTGTATGTGCTACAGAACGAGCAATTGCTTCCGCTACATCTGATGCATCATAAGTTTTTAATTTAAATTTATCTTGTCCACGTAATTCACGTTCAGTACGTACACAAATACTTGCCATTGTTTTAACAGCTTCTACTGGGTAATCCCCTGCTGCTGATTCACCAGATAACATTACTGCATCTGTACCATCGAAGATAGCGTTCGCTACGTCCCCTGCTTCCGCACGAGTTGGACGAGGATTACGTTGCATTGAATCTAACATTTGTGTAGCTGTGATTACTGGTTTACCACAAGCATTACATTTTTTAATTAAAGCTTTTTGAACAATTGGAACTTCCTCAGCAGGAATTTCAACACCCATATCTCCACGAGCAACCATTAAACCATCAGATAAAGCTAAAATTTCGTCAATATTGTCGATACCTTCTTGGTTTTCAATTTTTGGAATAATTTGAATATGAGTTGCATTTTGTTCTTCTAATAAATCTCTAATTTCTTGAACGTCAGATGCACGACGAACGAAACTTGCAGCAATATAGTCAATATCATTTTCAATACCGAAGATAATATCCGCTCTATCTTTTTCAGTGATTCCTGGTAATTTAGTGCTTACGCCTGGAACGTTAACACCTTTTTTGTTTTTAACAACACCGCTGTTATTTACAACTGTTACGATTTCACCATTTGCACGGTCGATTTCAGTAACTGTTAATCCTACTAAACCATCATCGATTAAGATAGTAGATCCAACTTGAACATCATCGATTAATTCTGGGTAAGTAATAGAAATTTTTTCTTTTGTTCCTAAAACTTGTGTCATTGAAATACGTAATACATCACCAGTGAAGAATTCTAAAGCTCCACCTTCCATATCATGTGTACGAATTTCTGGTCCTTTTGTATCTAATAAGATAGCAATCATTTTACCAGTTTCTTGACGTACTTTTTTGATATTATTAATACGTGCTAAATGTTCTTCATGGTCACCATGAGAGAAGTTTAAACGTGAAACGTTCATTCCTGCTTCTGCTAAAGCTGTTAATTTTTCAATTGATTCACTTGCTGGTCCAATTGTACATACGATTTTAGTTTTTTTCATAAACAACTACTCCTTAATTAAAATGAAATTTCTTTATTTAATTGATATAATTCTAAGTTTGGTACATGTTTACCATTTGCTAATGTTTCTACGATGTCATTATAAACAACTTCTTCGCCACGAACACCAACGCAAACTCCACCAATGCCTTCTTTTAATAAGTCAATGGCTTTTGCACCTAAACGACTTGCTAATACACGGTCACGAGCTGTTGGAGAACCCCCACGTTGCACGTGTCCTAATACTGTTACACGAGTATGGAAATCCTCATCATATTCCCATAATTTTTTAGCAAATGCTTCACCACTCATTACTCCTTCAGCTAAAAGAATAATCGTGTGTTTTTTACCATTTAAACGACCACGTTTTAATTCGGTAGCCACCTCAGCAATATCAAAGTCTTGTTCAGGAATTAAAATTTGTTCTGCTCCACTACCGATACCTGTCCATAAAGCAATATCCCCTGCATTACGTCCCATTACTTCAACAATAAATGTACGAACGTGACTTGTTGCAGTATCTCTTAAACGGTCTACTGAGTCTAATACTGTATTAATGGCAGTATCAAAACCAATTGTATAATCTGTACCTGGAATATCATTATCGATTGTTCCTGGAACTCCAATTGTTGGGAACCCTAATTTTGTTAAAGCTACAGCACCTTGGTAACTTCCGTCACCACCGATAACTACTAAACCTTCAATACCGAATTTTTTCAATTGTTCGATTCCTTTTTCTTGACCTTCACGGTGTGCAAATTCAGGATAACGAGCAGAATATAAGAAAGTACCTCCACGGCCAATCATATCTCCCACATCAGAAGCTTCCATTTTACGGATATCTCCTGCAACTAATCCTGCAAATCCATAGTTAATTCCATAGACTTCAAATCCTTCATAAATTCCTTTACGAACGATGGCACGAACTGCGGCATTCATACCTGGTGCGTCTCCACCACTTGTTAAAACTGCAATACGTTTCAAGCTTTTCACCTCTTAAATTTTATTTGGAACTCTTATCCAATTCTTTACTTATTCTAACACTTTTCTATTAAAATGTCTTTTCTTTTCATTAATGAAAAGGGTTTTATTTTATAATTTTTATATTTTCTTCTCCAACAATGTCAGAAATAGCTTTCAAAGTCTGAGCATCGACCATTAATCCTGAGTTAAAATTCATTTTAAAGACTTGATCTTTACTTTCAATATATAATAAAACAGTTGTATCCCCTGGATTATTAATGATGACACTTCGGATTTTTTCAAACACTTCTTTATTTTGTAGTTCTTTTGTAATTTTAATATAACATTTAATGGAAGTTGCCTGTGCTAATCCTTCTACTTCAAATAAACTTAATACTTGTTGAACTTGTACTTGCCATTTTGATTGTAAATTCTTTTTCGTTTTTCCTTTTATTAAGACTAACTGATTTTCTTCTAATACTGAAAATACTAATGGATAAACTTCTGAAAATACAACAAATTCCATTTCGCCTGTTTCATCTTGAATGGTTCCAAACGCCATAGGTTCACCTTTTTTTGTACGAGTCTTACGAATATTTTTTAATAATCCTAATACTGATACAAATTTTGATTCATAAATACTAGAAATGCGATTCGCTTTTTGTTCTTTATATAATATTTCATATGGATCGGTTGGAAATGCGGACACCGGAAATCCTAATACCGCAATTTCACGTTCAATTCTTTCAATAATATTAGTGTCTTCTTCTTCGAAATATTTTGGATACATTTCTTCACTTAACTCTAGGGCAAGATTACTCCCATGGAATTTTACACTTTCAATAACAGCATCAATCGTAGCTCGCAAGGTAGCACGATTTTTTCCTAATTCATCAAAAGCTCCTGCATCGATTAAAGCTTCCAACATTTCTTTTTTACAAAATCGTTTCCCTATTCTAAATGCAAAATCCATAAAATCTATAAATGGACCATGTTGTTTTCTCTGAGTAAGAATTTCTTGAATAAAATCTCTTCTTAAGCCTTTAATCGCATTTAATCCAATAAAGATTCCGTCAACCGTTGCATTATAATCTTCTAAACTTGTATTAATCGATGGATTTTTAATAACAATCCCTCTTTGTTTTGCTTCTATAAAGTAAGTTTGTAATTTTTGGGAACGATCTCCAACATATCTTAAAATCGCTGTATAAAAAGCACGTGGATAATGTGTCTTAAAATAAGCTAATTGATACGCCAACAAGGAATAGGCAAATGCATGGGAACGGTTGAAACCATAATTCGCAAAACGCTCAATATACTGATACACTTCAGAGGCACTTTCTACATCAATTCCTTTTTCAATAGCTCCTTCTATAAAATGAGCTTTTTCTGTTTCCATCACTTTAGCATCTTTCTTCCCTATAGCCCGTCGTAAAATATCTGCTTGTCCCAATGTAAATCCAGCCATTTGAGATGTTACTTGCATTACTTGTTCTTGGTAAACCATGACTCCATAAGTAGATTGAAGAATCGACTCTAATATTGGATGAGGATATTTCACAACTTCTTGCCCATGCTTGCGCTTAATAAAAGTATCAATTTGCTCCATTGGACCCGGTCGATATAATGCATTCACTGCAGCAATATCTTCTAAATTTGTTGGTTTAAGTTTCTTTAATACACGGCGAATCCCATCCGATTCAAATTGGAATATTCCGTTTGTATCAGCTTCTTGAAATAATTTAAGGGTCTTCTCATCATCTAACGGAATCTCATTTAAAATAATATCTTGTTGATAAATTTTTTTTGTTAATTCAATTGAATCATGTAAAATTGATAAATTGGTCAATCCTAAAAAGTCCATCTTTAATAATCCAATTTGCTCAACATACTTCATTGTATATTGTGTAATTGGCAATTGTTGCTCTTTATCCATTAAAGGAATCACTTCTGTTAGTGGTTTATCATATAACACTACTCCAGCAGCGTGTGTAGATAAATGTCGAGGTAATCCTTCAATTCGACATGCAGTTTCAAAAATCAATTGATTTTTCGGACTTTTCGACACTAATACTTGTAAACTTTTTGACTGTTCATATGCACTTTTTAAACTGACACCTAATTGATTTGGAACTGCCTTAGACCATTCTCCCGCTTGCACAGCTGTAAGACCTAATACTCTGCAAACATCTCTTAGTGCTTGCTTACTTCCAAAAGTTCCAAAAGTCGCAATCTGTGCAACATGATTGTCACCATATTTTCTTCGTACATAGTCTAATATGTCTTCTCTTCGATTATCTGGAAAATCTAAATCAATATCGGGCATCGTATATCGTTCTGGATTTAAAAAACGTTCAAATAACAATTGATACTCAATTGGATCAACTTTAGTAATATTCAATAAATAAGATACTAATGAACCTGCAGCAGAACCACGTCCAGGTCCTGTTTGAATCCCTGCTTCATGAGCATATTTCATAATATCCCATACAATTAAAAAATAATCGTCAAATCCCATTTGATGAATAATGGATAATTCATACTTCAGACGAGCATGATAGTGATCATGTATTAAGTCTTTTTCTTTTAAAGATTTCTGACAAATTTCTATTAAATATTCTTGACTCGTTTTTCCATCAGGAGTTTGGAATTTTGGAAGTAATAGCTCATGCTTTGGAAGTTCCCATTTCAACGAATCAACAAACTCTGTTAATTGACGAACTAACTTTCCTTCTAATAGAGGTGTCCACTGTTTCGTCAAAGTCTTTTCATCTTGCAAATAATATTGACCACTCACTTCAGCTTGAGTCGTACTTAGCGTTTCACCGTCTCCAATAGCTTTTAAGACTCGATAACTAAAATCATCCTCAGCTTTTAAATAGAAAGTTTTAACAAAAGGTAGTAGTTTCATGGAGAAATCTTGTCCCCATTCTTCCAATTGTTCTAATGAAATGGATAAAGGTTGGTTTGATTCAATTCCTAAATTAATATTTGAAAAATAACGCTCTTCAGCTTCAAACAACCACCTTTGAAAAGCCACTTCCCCGTTCGAACATTCCAATGCCCATTCACTATTTTCTTGTGGAAATACGAATTGTAAATGTCTGGAACCTTCTTTCATTTTTTGTTCCATGTCTTTTGTAACTACTTTAGATTTTTGATATAGAGTAGATAATTCGATTAATGTTTGATACCCTATTTTATCTTTAGCATAAACAATCATAGATGATAAAATTTCTGCATTTCTCCATTGCTTATACTGAAAAACACAACCAATAATCGGTTCGATATTTTGACTACGACATAAATTATAAAATTCAATTGCACCATGTAAGACACCTTCATCTGTTAAGGCTAATTTTTGATATCCTAACGATTTTGCAGTCATTACATATTTATATAAATCAATCGTGCTTTTCAATAAACTATAGCCACTTGTAACTTGTAAAATTGTAAAAGTCATAATGATTCCTTTCTATCATTTCTTCTCATTCATTATAACGGCAGAATCGATTTTTGTACAAACATTGTGTGTTGTTTTTGATAAAAGGTTTGGTCATTCTTTGAGAAATTTTACTTGTATGAATTCCTATCATTGTCTATAATGTATTTGAAAGAAGGTGTCGAAATGAAATACCTCGTAACTTTTGTTTGGGGATTTATTTTAAGTCAAGTAACCTATTATTTAGGTTCTGCATTAGCTCAATCTCCATATAACTTTAAAAATGCTGTAGTCGTTGGAGTATTAATCTCATGCGGGATTGTATTAGTTCAGCATGTCTTCATGAAACCAACAAAAACAGCACCACAATCACATCAATAAAAAAAGCATCTCAAATGAGATGCTTTTTTT
>CAUQAL010000077.1:0-6559 GCA_963515985.1 uncultured Granulicatella sp. | reverse complement strand
GCTGCTTAATTCCTTCACTAAAATTGTTTCATCAACCCTATTTGACAAAGAGCCAGTATTGAAAAGGGAAAAAGAAAAGAGTAGAATAAAATAAAGTTTAGGCAAACCTAAAATATGAGGAGTTGATATAATGGGAGAATTATTTAAAAATAAAGTCTCTAAAACGATGCTTATGACACTACAAGCAAAAGCGTTAGAAGGGGGACAAAAGAATCGGTTGTTTATAGATCAAAAAGCCGAAGAAATGATGAAGCAAGTTCCATCAATAGTAAATGTTTCTTTTTTTGATCGAATTGGTGTTTGTTTAAGAACAAAATATTTCGATGACTGCTGCAAGAATTTTATTAAGACTCATGAACATCCAGTTATTATTCAATTAGGCTGTGGTTTAGATGATAGGCAAGGAAGAATTGGAGCAGAAGATATTCCATTTTTCAGCGTAGACTTTTTAGATGTCATTACATTAAGACAAGAGTTTTTTGAAGAAACAGCTACTTCACAGATGATTGCTGACTCGATATTAGATGATAAATGGATTCAAATTGTTAAAGAACAATATCCTAAAGGAGATTACTTATTCATTATTGAAGGAGTGTTAATGTACTTTAGTACAAATGAAATAAAAGAATTAGCGACAAAATTAGAGAGAGAATTTCATCAATATGAATGTTATTTCGATACGTTACAACATCATATGGTTGCTACTAAAAATAAACAAAAAGAATTTAGAGAACAAGGGGTTAAAATGTATTGGGGAGTTTCTTCTCAAGAGGAGTTGTATGATTTGTTTGGTAAACATGCAGAATTATTGAGTTTAGATTATACAATGGCACAATATCCAAACCGATGGAAAGTAGTACATCGTATCGTTTCATTTATCCCGTTTATTCAAAAAGCCGCCATCTTAATCCAGTTGAGAATTAATAGATAGAAATATTTTGATATGTTTTTATAGTAGTAAAAAACATAAAATGGAAATTTGAGACTATAAGCTCAAATTTCCATTTTTTACTAATCATATCTTCAACTCTGGCAAGTTCTACAGAATCGGTTAATTCTAAGACCATAGGCATCCCAAATTACCCTTTCTTCGCTAATAATGTCGCAAATCTAAAGCGAAGACGATTGCCGTTTTCGTCTGTTTTGTGGAGTTCACCGAAGTCTTCATTATATTTCAAAACTTCCCAACCAGCATAATATTCTAGTAATTCGCCTTCTTTGAATGTAAATGGAAAATTCACAGGACAAGGTGCATCTTCAGTTGACATAGCAGCAACGATTAAATTATACCCACCAGGAGCAGTGTGAGATTGCATATTCTCAATGACATCTGGAATTACTTCTTCATGTAAGAACATCAATACAACTGTTGATACAATCCAATCGTATTGTCCACCAGGAATATCGGCACATTCAATGTCGTACGCTTCAACTTCTAGTGAAAGTCCTTCTTGAGTAGCTACTTCTTGTAATTTTTGTAAGCTTGGCACATTCCAATCAAGTGAAGTAACATCATATCCTAATGAAGCAAGGTATAAACTATTACGACCTTCTCCGCTTCCTAAGTCAAGTACACGTCCTTTTGGAATAAGTGGTTGAGCAGCTAAAACTTCAGAGTGAGTCTTTGTATAGCCATATTTTTTTGAAAAATAGTCCTCTTTTTTACAGAAAAATTCTAAAAAACATTCGATATCGTCACTTGTTCCTGCAATTCGATGCCACTGTTGTGATTCAACTAGTGGAATAGGAGTAGTCGAATTTAATTGTACAGTATCAATGACACTACCATCTTCATTTAAAAAATCAAACGTAATTTCTCCTTTTAAAATATGAAGTTGAGCCCACGTACCTACCTTTGTATTATGCATTTTTTTAAATGGTTCAGGTAAAGTATCCGTCGTCCATAGGGGCATTTTTTTGTAAGAAATTAAATTGTTCATGTATATCACCTCGTAAGTTCATTGTAGAAAAAAGAAGAGGGATATGCAAGAAAAAATATATAGGTAAAACTTATAACAAGTGATAGTAATCTAGAAGTTGACTGTAACAAGCTTTGTTGGTATCCTAGTTTCATAGTCATAGCGCACTGTGACAAGGAGAGTAAAAGTGAATCTGTTTTAGAGAGTCTCGGTTTGGTGAAAAGAGATAATAGTTGAAGCTTTGAAGATGGCCTTTGAGTGCTAATCGTTGAATCATTAAACGATTACGGGAAAGCCCGATATAGCTTATCAGTTATAAAGATTAACTGACAGAGATAGGATTTGTGAAAATGCTATGAATAAAGGTGGTAACACGAGAGAACTCGTCCTTTGGTTGGTGAGTAAGACCAAAGAGCGGGCTTTTTATTTGCTTGAAAGGAGAAACGAATGATTGAATTAAAAAATATTGATGTGACATTTCAGCAATCAGGTAAAACCGTTGAAGCTGTGAAGCAAGTAAATATTACAATCGAAGATGGCGATATTTACGGAATTATTGGTTATAGTGGTGCTGGGAAAAGTACATTAGTACGTACCATCAATTTATTACAACGTCCAACAAATGGAACAGTAACTGTTTCAGGAGTGGAGTTAACAAGTTTAAAAGAGGCTCAATTAAGAGATGCTCGTAAAAAAATCGGAATGATTTTCCAACATTTCAATTTGATGAATACTTTATCAGTATTTGAAAATGTTGCCTTTCCATTAAAACGCTCAGGATTATCTAAAGCGGAAATTAAGGAAAAAGTGGAATCACTTCTACACTTAGTAGGATTGGAAGACAAAATTACAAGTTACCCAAGACAATTATCTGGGGGACAAAAACAAAGGGTTGCGATTGCTAGAGCGCTAGCCAATGATCCAGATGTTCTATTATGCGACGAGGCAACAAGTGCATTAGACCCTAAAACAACCGAATCTATTTTAGAACTTTTGAAAAAAGTGAACGAACAGTTAGGCATTACAATCGTGATTATCACTCACGAAATGCAAGTTGTAAAAGAGATTTGTAATAAAGTTGCCGTAATGGAACAAGGATTAATTATTGAACAAGGATCAGTATTAGAAATCTTTACGAATCCACAAAAACCATTAACAAAAGATTTCATCGATACAGCAACACATATTAATAAAGGAATTGAGACAGTTCTACAACATGAACATTTACTAAACTTAAATCCTGGAGATGTTCTTGCGAAAATTTCATTTGTAGGTGCTTCAACAGGAGAACCACTGATTACGAAATTATCGACTCAATTCCAAGTAGCAGCGAATATTTTATTTGCCAATGTGGAAGTCATTCAAGAGACTGCTGTTGGAACTTTACTTGTAGGTTTATCAGGTGAAGCTGAAAAAATTCAACAAGCAATCGAATATATTCACCAATCAGGTGTTCAAACAGAAATTCTAGATGAACCAAAGGAGGTTGAATAAGATGAACTTACACCAATTATTTCCAAATATTGATGCTCGTGTAACTCAAGAAATTATTAAAAGTACCATTGATACTTTAATCATGGTCGGGCTTACAGGGTTAATTGCTGGAGTATTAGGGATTGCATTAGGAGTTGTTTTAGTAGTCACTCGTGAAGGCAATATTTTAGAAAATAAAATTCTGTATGCTACTTTAGATAAAGTGGTGAACTTATTCCGTTCGATTCCATTTATCATTTTAGCAATGTTATTAATCCCATTAACAAGATTAATTGTCGGAACAACCATTGGAATTCCTGGTGCGATTGTGCCACTAGTTATTGCGACTGTTCCATTCTTCTCACGACAAGTACAATTAGCTTTGTTAGAAGTAGATAAAGGTGTGATTGAAGCTTCAATCGCCATGGGATGTACACCATTGGAAATTATTTTCCGAGTGTATTTAAAAGAAGGATTACCAAGTTTAATTCGTGCTTCTTCTCTAACAACAATCAGCTTAATTGGTTTAACAACAATGGCTGGTGCGTTTGGAGCTGGAGGTATCGGAAACTTAGCAATTTCAAGAGGATACAATCGATTCCAAGGGGACGTCATCGTAGTTGCGACAATTATTATGTTGATTATCGTATTTATCAGCCAAGCAGTCGGTGATTTCTTAGAAAAAAGAGCTACAAAATAAAAAGATACGAGGCTGAGTTCAATTAAAACAAGATACGAGGCCGAACGCTCTGAAATGAATAACTGGAGTAACGAACTCACAATAAAAAGGATATTTAAACAGATTAAACACAAAGAAAAGAGGAATTTATTTATGAACATTAAAAAATTATTTGTAACAGCATTAGCAGGATTAACATTAGCAGCATGTGGTCAAGGAGCTCAAACTTCTTCAAATTCAAACCAAGCAGCAGATGCTAAAAAAGAAGCAAAAACAGTTAAAGTAGGGGTTAACGCAGGAAACCATGATGTATGGGATGACGTTATTAAACGCTTAAAAGAAAAAGAAAACATCAATGTTGAATTAGTAGAATTCACTGACTATGTTCAACCAAACCAAGCATTAGAAAATGGAGATGTTGATTTAAACTCATTCCAAACAATTATTTACTTAGAACGTTTCAACAAAGAACAAAACACTCACATCAAACCAATTGGATATACAGTAATTGCTCCAATGGGTGTGTACTCTAAAAAAATTAAAAACGTTAGCGAGTTAAAAGAAGGAGATACTATCGCAATCCCAGAAGATACTTCTAACAACTCTCGTGCATTACGCTTACTACACGCAGCTGGCGTAATTAAATTAAAAGATGTAAACAACACATTAGCTACACAAGATGATATCGTAGAAAATCCTAAGAAAATTAACATTAAAGAATTACCAGCTGGACAAACAGCTCGTGCTTTAGACGATGTAGCAGCTTCATTAATCAACAATGGTTTCGCAGTTGAAGCAGGATTCCAACCAACTAAAGATTCAATCTTTATCGAAGAAATCACAGATTCATCTCAACCATACTACAATGTAATTGCTGCTAAAGAAGGTAACGAAAATAACGAAGTTTACAAAACAATTGTTAAATACTACCAATCACCAGAAACAGCTAAGAAAATTGAAGAAGTTTCAAAAGGTGCAAACGTACCAGTTTGGGAAAAAGCTTCTTTAAAATAATTTCTAAAAATCAATCATTTTAATCATCATTTATCTCCAAAGAGGCATGCTAGTCATGCCTCTTTATTACAATAGAAAGAAGGAAATTTAATGAGCCAAATTAAAGAAAAAGCACAAGATTTAAAAGAAGAGTTAGTAACATTAAGAAGACATTTTCATGAAAATCCAGAATCAAGCTTGAAAGAATATAAGACAGCTGAAAAAATTCAAGAAGAATTAACAAAATTAAATATTTCGTTTGAAAAAATTGCGGATACTGGAACGTTAGCGGTTATTAAAGGAGGAAAAGGCGAAGGAAAAACAATTCTACTTCGTGCAGATATTGATGCATTAGAATTACCAGACTGCACAAATAAGTCCTATTCTTCAAAAAAAGAAGGGCTAAACCATGCATGTGGTCATGATGCTCACACAGCAATGGGATTAGGAGCAGCTAAAGTATTAAATGAATTAAAAGATATATTTGCTGGTACAGTATATATTGCCTTCCAACCAGCTGAAGAAATCGGGGCAGGTGCTAAACAATTTGTGGCTTCAGGGAAAATTGATACGATTGATGAAAGTTTTGCTATTCATGTAAATTCAGGATTACCAGTAGGTACTTTTGCAGTTCAAGGTGGACCAGTGAATGCTTCTTGCGATATTTTCAAAATTAAAGTAACAGGAAAAAGCTCTCACGTTGGTCGCCCACATTTAGGTCAGGATGCATTAGTGACAGCAAGTGAAATTGTTGTAGCACTACAAACAATTGTCAGTCGTGAAGTAGATCCAGGTGATAGAGCAGTAGTAGGTGTTGGAAAACTACATGCAGGAACACGTTATAATATTGTCGCAAATGATGCTTTATTGGAAGGTACGATTCGTGCATTTAGTCATGAAACAAGATCGCACTTAAAAGAGGCAGTGACACGTATTGCCAAAGGAATTGCTGAAACTCACCGTTGTGAGGCAGAGTTAGACTGGTATGATGCAGCAGCCCCAGTCATTAATACCCCTGAATTAGCAGAAAAATTCCAATTAGTAGCGAAATCAGTGGATTCTATCAATCATATTATTACTAAATATGAATTATCAATGGGAGCAGATGACTTTGCAGACTACTTAGTAGGTAAACCAGGGGTCTATGGTTTATTAGGAAGTCAATCTGGAGAAGAAACAGCATATGGACATCATCATGAAAAATTTGATATTGATGAAGCAGTCTTACCGATTGGAGTGGAACTAGAAGTAAACTATATTTTAAGTCGATTGGCAAATTAGAAGGCGGGAACAATATGGAAGGAAGAATTTTAAGTATTTTAGAAGAAATCTGTGAAGATGAAGTTGTCTATGAAGATAAGGATATCAATTTAAAAGAAGAAGGGCTTATGGATTCATTAGCGTTTGTAGAATTACTTGTTCGATTAGAAGAATTTGGACTTGAAGTTGCTCCTACTGAAGTGACTTATGAGGAGATTGATACACCGAATAAAAT
>CAUQAL010000076.1:0-7431 GCA_963515985.1 uncultured Granulicatella sp. | reverse complement strand
ATGATGAAGAAGCACCTACAACCGAAAATACTCCTGAGTTCAATGGTGGAGTAAACGATCCTGAAGCTCCTGTAGCTGAAGAAAAGCCAGAAGGTAAAGCACCAGCTGAGCAACCTAAAACAGAAGTTTCAGATATTAAATCTGAAATCAAACGTCTTGAAGCTGAAGTTGAAAAACTTGAAACTAACGTGAAAGATGCAGAAGCTAATGGCGCAGAAGACTATGTTGTTGATGGATATAAAGGTGAATTAGACAAAGCTAAAACTGAATTAGAAGAACTTAAATCTGCTTGGTTAAATCTAGTAAATGAAAAACCTGAATATAAATTACCAGAATCAGCAAGACCAGCTAAACCAGAACCAGAAAAATATCCTACTCCAAATCCAGAACCAACTCCTGGAACTTCTGCTCCGGATGAAGCACGAGCTCAACAAGCTCCAAGTACTAACAATCCAGCAGAAATTAATCCAAGAACATCAGCAAACTCAGTTCAAGCCGCTACAGAAGAAAAACCAAGTGAAAAACCAGCCGTAGCACAAGCAGTTGCTGAAGCTCCAAAAGCTGAAGAAAGCAAACCAGCAGAATTACCAAATACAGGGTCAGCAGAGTTTGCAGTATTCACTCCAGCTGTATTATCAATCTTAGCAGGTCTAGGATTAGTAGCACCAAAAGGTAAAAAAGAAGATAAATAAAAACTGAATTCTTAAATAAGAAAGGATGATGAGCACTGCCCATCATCCTTTTTGCGTTTCTATAATCCTTTTAACACTTCGTCAATCGTTGCTTTATCTTTTACTTCATCGATAACATGTTTGATAGTTCCATCTTGTCCAACAAAAATCATTGTTGGAATCGAATGAATTTCTAAAGCTTTTTGGAAGCTTTTTTCTTTATCGGAGTAATAGTTGAATTCTAGTCCTTTTTCTTTAAAGAAGGCTTGTGCTTTTTCAGGTGTTTCTCCTTTAACTAGTAAGTTGACTAAGACGAATTCAATAGAATCTTGATATTCTTTTCTTAATTCATTTAGAATAGGGAGTTCTTGCTGGCAATTTGGACACCAACTTGCCCAAGCGACATAGACAGTTTTCTTCCCTTTAAAATCAGCAGGAGTTTTTTGCTGACTATCTGCTGTTTCAAATGTGAAGTTTGGCAAAGCTTGTCCAATTAAATCAGTGGTAGATTTTTCCTTTGAGGTAGTGGTTGTAGTAGTTGTCGTACTAGTGTTAGTTGTAGTAGACGTTGATTGACATCCGGCAGCTAGTACAAATAGACTTCCGAATAGAATAGAATGAGTTAGGATTTTTTTGTAGTTTTTCATAAAGTATCTCTCCTTTAAAACGTTACGTTCATTGTATCACATTGGTGGGAACAAAAAAAGGAACCTTCTCACGAAGATTCCTTTGACTATGATAATTAGCCTTGAATGCTAAATGTATATTTGTGACCTTGAGTTAAGCTATGGTAGAAGCCTTTTCCTTCATATAATTGGAATACTTGAACTCCAGCACGTTGTGAATCATCTGGATACACATTTTTAACAAATGGATTTCCTGCTAAGATTTCTTCTAATCCTTCTTTTCCGATTTCACGAACTTTTCCTTCGATACGAATGACTTGAATTAAGTAGTCATCGTGTGAAAATGCAGCAATTGCGACATTTGGATTTTCTTGTAATTGTTTGTAGAAATGAGTTTCTGGGCTCGTCATAAAGAATACTCCATGTTCATTGGCAACACCGATATGAATTGGACGAGAATGAGGTTTTCCGTCTTTATCCACGGTAGCAAAAATGGCTACTTCCAAGTCCTCTAAAATGCTTAAAATTTCTTCTGTATTCATATTAACACTCCTTATTTAATAATTGTTTTATTTGTTTCTCAATGGATAATGGAGAAGTAGTTGGTGCAAATCTTGCGATGACTTCTCCGGATGTATCTACAAGGAATTTTGTGAAATTCCACTTAATCGAACTGCCTAATAGTCCTTTGGTTTCTTCTTTTAATAATTGAAATAATGGATGAGTTTCTGGGCCATTAACGAGTACTTTTCCAAACATTGGGAAAGTGACTTGGTAATTGAATTGACAACTTGAAGCAGCTTCCAGTGCACTTAATGGCTCTTGATTACCAAACTGATTACAAGGGAATCCTAGGACACTAAATCCTTGTTCGTGGTATGTTTCGTATAAGCTTTGTAGTTGGGCAAACTGTGGAGCTAATCCACATCCGCTAGCAGTATTGACAATGAGTAATACTTGCCCTTTATAGGCTTCTAATGTACTTGTTCCATCTAAAGTAGGAACTTCTATTTCATAAATTGACATGGCTTCCTCCTATATTAAATGATAATGTTTTAACCCTTGAATAATGCCACCTTTATCGTTGTCTACACTGACATAGTTTGCTTTTTCTTTTAAAAGGGGAATAGCATTTCCCATGGCGATAGTATAATCAACTTCTTGGAACATTTCTAAATCGTTAGCACCATCTCCAAAAGCGTATGTTGTGATTGAATCCGTATTTAAGGTGTGGATTAAGGCTCGAATGCCTGTTGCTTTAGAAATTCCAGCGGTAATAACATCCAATGCATAAGGAAAATTTCGGATAAATCTTAATTCTGGAAAAGCTTGTTGATAAGCTTCATCATTATTATCTCTTGAAAGTAAGAGTAACATATTAATGGCTTCTTCTTTATAAAATGTTGGAACAATATCCGGTGTTGGTGTATGAATATATTCATAGGCTTCTTTGACAAATGGGACTGTTTCGATAATTTTAAAGGCATTAACATTATAACATGTAATTCCATGATGATTTTCTTTTGCAAATTGTAAAAGTCTTTCAATCGTGTCTTTTGGAATTTCATGATGGATTAATATTTCACCTTTGAAAATCACCACTTGTCCATTCATAAAAACTCCAGAATGAATATTCGTAGAGCGAATGACTTCTGAAACTTCGATAGGAGATCTTCCTGTTGCAAGTAGTGGTTCATACCCGTTTTCCTTTAATTGTTGAATTGCTTCTATGACTTCAAGGTCAACTTGGCCTTTTTTGTTTAAGAGTGTTCCATCCAAATCAAAAAATACTAAACCTTTCATAAAAACCTCCTTTTTATGTTACGCTCATTATATCACGAAATTGCAGGAAATAGGTGTTTGATGCTTAAAAAATCATCTTACTCTAAAGAAATTAAGGGCAATTGGTAGTAATTACACTATATTTATGGTAGAATTGGAAAGAATATTAATAGAGGAGGAAGATCCTTTGTATCAAACAATTTTAACATTGATGATTATTATTAGTGTGTTACTAATTATTATTGTAGCTATGCAACCATCGAAAACTAATGCAGCAAATTCATTATCAGGCGGTGCTGAGCAATTATTTGGAAAAACAAAAGCACGTGGATTTGAAGCATTCTTAATTCGAGTAACTGTTGGATTAGGAGCAATCTTTATGATTTTAGCAGTAGCCTTAGCGTACATTTCATCAAAATAAAAATGATTAAGCACAATGTTGAAGGAGTATCTCTAAGACATTGTGTTTTTCTATTATAAATATATTCATTAAAGGTAGGAGTGAACAACTTGGAAGCAATTTGGTTAAAAGAAACAACAAATAAACGGGCGGTTATATTATTTCACGCATATACTGGGAAACCAACGGATCTGAGAATGTTAGCTTCCTTTATGCATCGCTATGATTATGCGGTCTATGTCCCAGCTTTTAGTGGGCATGAACATTCAAATGCATGTGAAATTTTAAAAGAAACACCAGAAAAATGGTATGAAGATGCAAAACAAGCGGTACAATTTGTTCGAAGTCAAGGGTATTCAACGATTGCTGCGCTAGGATTATCGATGGGAGGTATTATGGCAGCAGCACTAGCAACCGATCAATTAGTAGAAATTGCGGGAACATTTTGTTCTCCTGTTTCAAAAAGAAATGCGCAATTACCTGATTTGTTGAAAAGTTTTATGGCTTTTGCTACTCATTCCGGGATGTGTGAAGATGAAATGTTCACATTAGGAAAAAAGGCAAAACAACAATTATTAGATTTACATTATTTTTCTGCTAAAGTTGCAGAAAAATTAGAACAGGTGACTGGGCCTTTTTATATTGCGCAAGGTGAATTAGATCGATTAGTTGATCCAGAAGTATCGATAGAGATGAAAGAAGCATTAGTGAATGCAGCTGTTGATTTTCATTGGTTTGAACAATCGGGTCATGTTATTACAGTCGGAAAAGAAAAAGCAGAATTTCAAGAATCTGTATTAGAATTTTTAAACCAACAAGAATGGAGGTAAGAAATGAGAGAATCATTGAGAACAGTTTTGGTGTCCTTTTTCGAGGAATATGCACCAGAAAGTTTTTATGTAAAAGAAATTAGTGAACATTTTGGGATGAATCAATCTCAAGATTTTAAAATATTAGTGAAAGAATTAGCCGCTTTAGAAGAAGAAGGCATTTTAGAATTAAATCGTAATGGAAAGTTTGGTTTGAATCCTTTGAATCAAACATTAAAAGGAACGTATCGTGCAAATGATAAAGGGTTTGGCTTTGTCACTGTAGTTGAAGGGGAACCAGATATTTTCATTCCTCGTGGAGATACAATGAGTGCAATGGATGGGGATGAAGTCGAACTAGTGATTACAGAACCAGCCGATAGCTATCGTCAACGATCTGCGACAGGGAAAATTGTACAAATTATTCAACGTAATACGACTCAAGTGGTAGGGATTTATACTCGCTTTAGTTCAGAAACTGCAGAAGATACAGGGTATTGCGGTGAAGTAGTCGTTAAAGACAAAAAATTAGCAGGTACTCGTTGCTTAATCCGTCCAAATGGATTGCATCCAGTAGATGGAACAGTTGTCATTGTAGAATTAACAAAATACACGAATGAAAAAAATCGTTCTTCATTAGAAGGAATTGTTGTCAAAGAAATTGGCTATAAAGATGCTGTTGGAATGGATATTTTAATGGTTTTACAACAATTTCATATTCCAACAGAATTTCCACAAGAAGTAATAGACCAGGCAAATCTTGTTCCTGAAGTCATCACAGATGAAGATCGACAAGGGCGTAAAGATTTACGTGAACAATTAACCGTGACAATTGACGGGGCAGATGCCAAAGATTTGGATGATGCTGTTGCACTTACAAAACGTGAAGATGGAACCTTTGAACTAACCGTTTCGATTGCAGATGTATCGTATTATGTAACGGAAAATTCAGCGATTGATAGGGAAGCATTTGAACGTGGAACAAGTGTGTATTTAACAGACCGTGTCGTTCCAATGTTACCACAACGATTATCAAATGGAATTTGTTCATTACATCCACATGAAGAACGACTAACGATGTCTTGTCGTATGGAAATTGACCGAAGTGGAACGATTTATCAATATGAGATTTTCCCAAGTGTCATTCGTTCAGATATGCGATTAACGTATAGTTTAGTGAATGAATTGTATGAGAAAAAAGAAGTCGAAATCCCAGATGAAATTCAGCAAATGTTATTGGATATGAAAGAATTACATCATATTTTAGAAAGACGAAGAAAAGAACGTGGAGCGATTGATTTTGAAACACATGAAGCAAAAATTATTGTGGATGAACAAGGCACCCCAATTGATATTCAAATTCGTGAACGTGGAGTAGCAGAACGATTAATTGAATCGTTTATGTTAGCAGCTAATGAAACTGTTGCGATGCATTATCAACGAAAAAATGTTCCGTTTATTTACCGTGTCCATGAACAACCACAGCAAGAAAAAATGCAACGTTTCTTAGAATTTGTCACAGCATTTGGCATTAATATTAAAGGAACGAGCGATACTATTAGTCCGAAAAAACTGCAAAAAGCCTTAGATGAAGTCAAAGGAGAAACGTATGAAGCAGTTGTATCGACAATGATGCTACGTTCTATGAAGCAAGCTAAATATGATATTACACCTTCTGGGCATTATGGATTAGCAGCAGAAGATTATACTCACTTTACTTCACCAATTCGTCGTTATCCAGACTTAATTGTCCACCGTATGATTCGTCAATACGAAGGCAGTGGAAGTTTCTTATCAAAGCAACAAGAGGAATTAAATGCTTCTAAGCTAGAGAGAATTGCGGATCAATCAAGCAAAATGGAACGTTTAGCAGTTCAAGCAGAACGTGAAGTAGATGCGATGAAGAAAGCTGAATTTATGGCTGATAAGATTGGACAAGAGTTTGAAGGCATTGTTAGTTCCGTTACTAAGTTTGGAATGTTTGTGGAATTGCCAAATACTGTTGAAGGTTTAGTGCATATTACGCATATGAATCAAGATTACTTCAACTTTATTGAAAGCCATATGGTCTTAATTGGTGAAAGAACAGGAGTTACTTATCGAATCGGAGATCGTGTTAAAGTAAAATTAATTAAAGTTGATGTAGAAGCGCATGAAATTGATTTTATTTTAGCGTCGGATAATGCAGATTTGATTACTCAAAACAAACGTCCAACTAAAGGAAAAGAAGCGCCTAAGAAAGCTGCAAAAAAAGAAAGCAGAAGTAAAAAATCAAAGAAGTCTTCTAAAAATAAAGGGAGACAACATTTTAAAGCGCAAGCAAAGCAAAAGCGTAGAAAAAAACATTCGTAAGGAGAATTCGGATGCCAAAAGGAACAGATAATAAAGTTTTAGCGCAAAATCGTAAGGCGAATCATGATTATACGATTTTAGATACGATTGAAGCAGGTTTAGTGTTAACGGGAACAGAGATTAAATCGGTTCGTCAAGCTAGAATGAATTTGAAAGATGGGTATTGTAGTTTTAAAAATGGTGAAGCTTTTTTAGTAGGGGTTCACATTAGTCCGTTTGAGCAAGGGAATATTTTCAATCATGATCCGCTTCGTACGAGAAAGTTGTTATTGCATAAGAAGCAAATTCAGATGCTTGAGCAAGAGGTAAGACAGGCGGGAAATACAGTTGTTCCATTGAAGGTTTATATTAAAAATGGGGTTGCCAAGTTGTTGATTGGAATTGCTAAAGGTAAGAAAAACTATGATAAGCGTGAAGCGTTAAAACAAAAAGATATAAAACGAGATGTACAGAGAGAGTTAAAAAACTATTGTTGAATACGAAAGACTTCCAAAATAGTAGCATAGGACGGCAGCAGCCCTTCGGTCTCATGCCTAAATTTCGAGCCTTGGTCTCGAAATTTCCTAATAATAGTAGCCGAATTTCGGCTACTATTATGCATGCTACTATGGGAAGTCTTTCTCCGTTTTTCCGTAAGGGATGAGGGTACGTTTTGGATGTTGACTTCTTGTATAGTAGCATAGGACGGCAGTAGCCTCGCAAAAATGCGAGTCTCATGCCTAAAAATCAAGCCTAGGGTCTTGATTTTTATTTGAAACAATGTACGAAAAAAAGACAAAAAGATACTACCT
>CAUQAL010000075.1:0-7662 GCA_963515985.1 uncultured Granulicatella sp. | reverse complement strand
CTATTCAAAAGAAAATTGAAGATCCATTAAGTGAAGCATTGTTAAGTGGAGAAATCCGCTTCGGACAACAAGTCACTATTGGTGCTACAAAAGGCAAAATTACTATTAAAGGGAAAGAGAAAAAAGAAAAAACTGTAAAAACTCCTGCCCTTGTGTAATGGAACATTCATTTATATCAGGTAGAAGATAGCCTCGACGATTCGGGGCTATTTTTGGTGTTTGAGATGAGTTTTAGTAGGAAGTTTATAAAATTCTACTTGTAATATTTGACTTTCTAGAGAATGAAGTGTTACAGTTATGAAGCAACAGTAGTGCAAATGTAATAATAACAAAGGAGAGTTTTTATGAAAAAACATCAATTATTTTTAGCAAGTTTAGCATTTTTAGGTGCTGGATTTTTAGCAACAAGTTCAAATGTACAAGCAGCAGAACAAAACAATACAGGATTTGCTCGTCAAAATGATAAAGTTTATTATTATGAAAATGGTAAAAAATTATCAGGATGGCAATTAATTAATGTGAATACTGATGATAAAAAAACAGGAGTTCAAAAATTATGGATTTATTTAAATCAATCAGGTGAAGTTCAAACGGGATGGGTGAATGATAACGGAACTTGGTATTATTTAAATGAATTAACAGGTGAATCCAAAGGAATTGCCTTTATGAAAAAAGGTTTCTTTGAAGTAAATAAAACTTGGTATTACTTTGATGAATCAGGAGCTATGAAAGAAAATCAATGGTTCCAAACAACAGAGGGTTGGTACTATGCAGATAAATCAGGTGCAGTAAAAGTTTATGAATGGTTCCAAGTTGGTGGTAAATGGTATTTTGCAACTGAAAAAGGAACAATTGTAACAAATGCGTGGATTCAATCAAATGATGAAGTGTATCACTTCAATAAGTCAGGTGTAATGTCTGAAAATGAATGGTTTGAAGCAGAGGGATCTTGGTTCTACGCGAGTAAATCAGGAGCAATTTTAAGAAATACAACAACTCCTGACGGTTACTATGTCAATGCAAGAGGTCAATGGGTTTAATTGTTAATGAGAGATGAAAAAAAGACGACTCCGGTCGTTTTTTTTGTGGGTAAATTCCCTACCATTTCTTTATAGTGAAATCAATTAGATACGAATGATGGTTACTTACGACTTCACTTTATGTTTGCCCCTCAATAAAAACGCCCCGATATAATAAGAAAACGTCAAAAATAAAATGAAATTCCTATTTCTTAGTAGTGGAAGTAATAATACCCAGAGCTGGGTATTATTACAAAGGAAAATTCGAGACCAAGGCTCGAATTTTAGCCAAGAGACAGCAAAGCTGGCTACTGGCGTCCTCACTACAGAAGAAATAGGGATTTCATTTTATTGTATTATTAGTATTCCTGCTGCATCAAAAGAAAATGGCAGAGAGTCAGATCGTCCATATTTTTCAGCGCCAATCCCGTTAACTGCCCAAACCGATCAATCCGATACTGCAACGTATTACGATGAATAAATAAACGAGTAGCCGCCTTCGTCAAAGTCCCACGTTCTTGCCACAACGCCTCAATTAAATCCGGAAATTCATCCTGAACCATTTGTGCATATAGTGTCTCAGGAATCGGTGAAAAATCTAATTTTTTCTGAGCAAATCCCCATAAAACCATCGGAGCAAAAGCTAAACAAGTCTGCTTATTCGACTCATGTAAATAGGTTACAAATAAAGCTTTCTCGGCTTGATAAATTCCTGGAATTTCCTCTGACATTTTCCACACATTCCCAATAAAGATTTTCATCGAAATTGCAAAATCTTCCTCAACTGTTGCATGAATTGCTTGCAACTCTTGAGTAGAAATCGTTTCAACATCTGCTTTTCTCACAATCGTATAATGCTTTGGAAAACAACAAAAACTTGTAATAACATCTCCGAAAATTTCTTGCATCATCTCCAACCATTCTTGCTCATTAAAATCTCCATTTTTTTGAATTAAACAAACATGAATCAATTGAATATTCTTCAATAGAACAGGACATTCTCCCCCTTTTTCTAAATACTGTTGCCAAGGTGAAAGAAGGTTTGAAGCTTTTACTGTTGTTTTTGTTAATGTTTCAAGTAAAGCTAATTCGCGACTGGATAATTCTTCATATGGGATTTGTAAATAAGTGTTCTCTTCTAATGTAATAACATAATCCCGTGTATTTAGTGGAATATGATGCATGATTTTAGAATTTGGAAATAAATGTAACCATTCTTCGTATTTCATAAGTGTCTCCTTTTTCAATCTTCTCTTGTAGTATACACTAAAAAGGTGTCGAAATAAAAAGAAGAAAATTTGCTTTTTAAAATAGATTTTTGTTTTCAAAATTTATAATATCGCTATTTTCTTAAAAAAGGTCTCATCGTAAATGATTTTGACTATAACACTTGATTTCTGGGAGTTTTTTCGGTAGTATAATGCATGGAATAGTAAGTTCTTTAATGGGTACAGAAAGTTCTTCATGGCTGAGAGAGAACCCCCGCTTTTAGAATTGAACCTACCAGAATATTGATTATGAAAATAATCCGGTTTGCGTACCGTTATCACGTTCCAAGAGACATTTAACAATGAAAATGTAATTAAAGGTGGTACCGCGAGTCATTCGTCCTTTTATAGGAGGAGTGGCTCTTTTTGTTCCACAATCATTAGAAAAGGAGTGCTACTATGGCAGAAAAAACAAACTTACAAAGAGAAGATTTCTCAAAATGGTATATTCAAACCATTCAAAAAGCTGATTTGATGGACTATTCACCAGTTCGTGGATGTATGATTTTCAAACCAGACGGTTACGAAATTTGGGAACATATTCAAGAAGAATTTAACCGTCGTTTTAAAGAAGAAGGAATTCGTAATGCTTACTTTCCAATGTTAATTCCAGAAAGTTTCTTCACTAAAGAAGCAGATCATATTGAAGGATTTGCGCCAGAATTACCATGGGTAACTGAAGCAGCAGGTGAAAAATTAGAAGAGCGTTTAGCTTTACGTCCAACAAGTGAAACAATGATTGGGACTGCGTTCTCAAACTGGATTAATTCATATCGTGATTTACCATATGAAGTAAACCAATGGGCAAATGTATTCCGTTGGGAAAAGAAAACTTTACCATTCTTACGTACATCTGAATTTTTATGGCAAGAAGGACATACAGCTCATGCAGATGAAGCAGATGCACGTCGTCGTACAATGAAAATGTTAGATATTTATAAAGAAGTAGTAGAAGGCGTATTAGCCGTTCCTGTCTATGAAGGACAAAAAACTCCATCAGAACGTTTTGCGGGTGCAGTAGATACTTACTCAATCGAAGCAATGATGAAAGATGGAAAAGCTGTACAAGCTGGAACTTCTCATTATATGGGTACAAAATTTGCGGAAGCATTTGATATTAAATATTTAACAAAAGAAAATGAACACGTTCATGCACATACAACTTCATGGGGAGTTTCTACTCGTTTAATCGGTTCATTAATTATGACACACGGAGATGAACAAGGATTAGTATTACCTCCAAAAGTAGCTCCAACTCAAGTAGTTTTAATTCCAGTTGGACCATGGAAGAAAAATCCAGCCATCTTAGAAAAATTAGAAGAATTACAACAACAATTAAAAGCAGCAGGCTTACGTGTGAAAATTGACGATACAGACAACTCACCAGGATTCAAATTCAATGAATGGGAATTACGTGGAGTGCCAATGCGTATTGAATGCGGACCACGTGATTTAGAAAATAATCAAGTAATGACAAAAATGCGTGACTTAGACGAAAAAGTTGCGGTAGGTTTTGATGGATTACTAGAAAGGATTCAAGCTGAGTTAGAGAAAATGCAAGTTCGTTTATTAGAAACAGCTCGTGCAATGCGTGCTTCTAATGAATATACAAACATTGATACATTAGAGGAATTGAAAGCTCATATCGAAGCAAAACGTGAAGCTGGCGAAGTACCTGGTTGGGTATTAGTTGGTTGGGATGGAACAGAAGAAACAGAAGCGAAAATCAAAGAAGAAACTGGATTTACGACTCGTAATATTCCATTCAATCCACCAGTGAAAAAAGAAACATGTATCGTTTCAGGCAAACCAGCAACACAAACCGTATGGATTGCTAGAGCGTACTAATAATAAGGTGTAAAGAAAGATATTCTGAATTGAACTGAAACGCACGTCGATTCAATCTTTCTGAGCCGTATTCAAACAGTGTGCGAAGAAAGATGTTCTGAATCGAACCGTTGGAAGAAGAAGCCGAGGGCGACGAAAGTCGCACCGGATTCCTTCTGAAACGCACGTCGATTCAATCTTTCTGAGCCGTATTCAAACAATGTGTGATTAAATAATTGATTGAAGAGGGTAAAAGTGCAACAAGTAGTATGACTTGCCCTCCTTCAAATTTTTTAAACAGAAAACTAGAAAGGAAGTGCTCTATGCCCGTATTGGCTATTGATACCTCAAATAAAACTTTATCAGTTGCCATTGTCAAAGATGAGGAGACGATTGTTGAACAAACAGTTCCAGACACTTTACAACATAGTGTCAAACTAATGCCGGCAATTCAAGAAGTACTTCAAGAAAGTCAAGTCAGTATGCAAGAACTAACAGGTGTGATTGTTGCCAAAGGACCAGGTTCGTATACTGGACTGAGAATTGGAGTAACAGTTGCAAAAACTCTTGCGAAGACATTGCATATTCCGCTAAAAGCTGTTTCAAGTTTACAAGCGATTGTCGCAAATGTTGTAGAAGTTGTTCCTGAAGGAGCTTATGTTGTTCCATTTTTTGATGCTCGAAGAAATAATATTTTTACGGGTCTTTATCAAGTGAGCCATCAGTTTCCACAGTTGATAGTTCAAGAACGTCATATCTCTTGGGGTGAGTGGTTACAAGAATTAGCTACTTACGATGCTCCTCTCCATTTTGTAGGGCAACTTACAGATGAACAAAAAGAGTTAGTTGTAGAGAAATTAGGAGATAAAGTGGTATTTTCTAAAGAAAATGATGCCATTGTTCATGCAGGACTCTTTGGTAAATTAGCACAAGATGCACCAGAAGAAGATGCAGATGTTTTTGTGCCAACATATTTAAAATTAGCGGAAGCTGAAGAAAATTGGAAAGCGAACCATCAAGAAGAACAGGAGACAAACTATGTGGAGCGCATGTAAAGATTGGACACAATCTTTATGGCAACAATTAGAAAGATTTGTTGATCAAGCAATACCTGTAGGAGACTTTATTGTGCACCAATTACCTCAACAACCAAAACGAATCCCTCTTTCTAATGGGAAAATTGCAACGATTCGATTAGCTACCTTAGAGGATGTTGATGCTATTGCAGCAGTAGAAGAGGAAGCATATATGGGGAATCCTCCTTGGATGAAAGATGCCTTTTTAGAAGATTTAACGTATAATACAAAAGCTATTTATATCGTTATTGAATTAGAAGAAACGATTCAAGCATTTGTTGGTGCAAGAGTAACGCAGGAAGATTTTCATATTACGAATATTGCTGTTCATTCGAATGTACGATTTTTAGGATGTGCAATTTTATTAATGAAGCAATTAGAAAAATATGCACGCTTTTTAGAAAAAGATTCCATTTCCCTAGAAGTTAGAGTTTCCAATACTAAGGCCATTCGTTTATATGAAAAGTTTGGCTTTATTCAAACAGGATACAAAGAAAAATATTATAAAAATGAAGTAGAGGATGCAGTACTGATGACTTATCTATTACCTCCTAAAACACCAGAATCTTTCTCCTCATCAGAGTTTTCGTTTAAACGATTAACGGTTGAAGATGAGGTGGCAGAACAGTTATACCAATTAGTGCAACAACATTATGAACATCCTGGACATTGGAGTGCAAAAGCTTTCCAAGAAGATATTGCTTCTGAACATGGAGCTTATTATGGAGTTTATCATGTGGATACTTTAATTGGATTTATTGGGATGCAAGTCGTCTTAGATGAAGCAACGATTACGAATATTGTGATTCATACAGGATTCCAAGGAAAAGGACTTGCCCAACGTTTATGGCAAATGGCGTGTTATGATTTAGGAATGAAAGAAGTGGCAACAGTATTTTTAGAAGTTCGAGAATTTAACCATCGTGCGCAGCAATTATATGAAATTTTAGGATTTGAGTGTTATCATAGAAGACGTGATTACTATACAGATCCATTAGAAGATGCATTACTCTATCGACTAGAACTCAAGAAAGGAGCATATGAACAATGACAAAGGAAGTAGTTATTTTAGCAATTGAAAGTAGTTGTGATGAAACAAGTGCAGCAGTTGTTGTGAATGGTCGTACGTTATTATCAAACATTGTCGCTTCCCAAATCAAAAGTCATATGCGATTTGGAGGAGTTGTACCAGAAATTGCAAGCCGTCACCATGTAGAACAAATTACCCAAGTGATTGAAGAAGCATTAGTGCAAGCAGGCAAAACAATGGAAGAAATTGATGCAGTAGCAGTGACGATTGGACCAGGATTAGTAGGAGCTTTACTAATCGGGATTTCAGCTGCCAAAGCAGTAGCACTAGCAGCGAACAAACCATTAATTGCCGTCAATCATATGGCAGGACATATTTATGCAAACCAATTAATTGAACCTTTACAATTTCCATTAATGGCATTAGTCGTTAGCGGTGGACATACAGAATTAGTCTATATGCCACAGGATGGAGAGTTTGAAATTATTGGTGAAACACGAGACGATGCAGCTGGAGAAGCCTACGATAAGATTGGAAGAATTTTAAACTTGCCTTATCCAGGTGGAAAGAAAATGGATGAATTAGCGCATATTGGAGAAGATGTTTATGATTTCCCAAGAGCAATGATTCATGAAGACCATTATGACTTTAGTTTTAGTGGATTAAAATCAGCTGTTATCAATCGTATTCATAATGCAAAACAAAAAGGCGAAGAAATTGTGCCAGAAAATGTCGCGGCAAGTTTCCAAGCAAGTGTTGTAGAAGTATTAGTGGAAAAAAGTAAACGTGCACTACAAGAATATCCTGTGAAACAATTTGTATTAGCAGGAGGAGTCGCAGCAAATCGTGGACTTAGAACAGGATTACAAGAGATGATGCAAAGTCATTATCCAACTGTAACATTCTCGATTCCGCCAATGAATTTATGTGGCGATAATGCTGCAATGATTGGTGCAGCTGCTTATTCAAAATGGTTAGAACAAGATTTTGCAGCAATGGATGTTAATGCAATGCCTGGCTTAGAACTAGGAGATTAGGGAGAGTTCAGTTGGAAATTTATACTAAGAAAATCCATCAAACCTAATAAAAATAGTTGCATTCTAGACCTAAGCATGCTATTATACTTGTGTTGCTTTATGCATAAAAATAAATAACTCTGGATTAGGCAATAATTCAGGGCAGGAGGAATAGAAAATGAAACAAGGAATTCACCCAGAATATCGTCCAGTTGTTTTCATGGATACAACTACTGGATTCAAATTCTTATCAGGTTCAACAAAATCATCAAACGAAACTGTACAATGGGAAGATGGTAACGAATACCCATTATTACGTGTTGAGATCACTTCAGATTCTCACCCATTCTATACAGGTCGTCAAAAATTCACACAAGCAGACGGACGTGTGGATCGTTTCAACAAAAAATACGGTCTCAAATAAGA
>CAUQAL010000074.1:0-7677 GCA_963515985.1 uncultured Granulicatella sp. | reverse complement strand
TCGTTACCCATACCAGCCATAGAAGTTGTGATGAATGTTGGGTCACCAGAATATAATTGGTCATAAGCTTTTGTACGAGCAAATTTAACTGTACGTAATTTCATAACGAAATCATCAATGAATTCTTGGATTTCTGATTCTGTAAATGTACCACGAGCTAAGTCACGTTCAGCATAAACGTCTAAAACGATTGGTACACGTCCTAAAGATGTAGCAGCACCATTGATAACACGACATACTGCCATGAAAGCAATGTTTACCCATTGGATTGCTTCTTTAGTGTTCATCGCTGGTTTACGAACATCAACTCCATATAAGTCCCCTAAGCGAACAACTTGTTGTAATGCTTGGTATTGTAAGCTGATTTCTTCACGTAAACGAATTGTTTCTTCATCGATTTCTTCAATTGAGTTCCAATCGTTTAATTTTTCTTGCATTAAGTAGTCTGCACCGTATAAAGCAAGACGTGCATAAACACCGATGATACGTCCACGAGAGTATGCATCTGGAAGACCAGTTACAGTGTGTGCGTGACGAGCACGACGAATGTTTGAAGTATAAGCACGGAAGATACCATCGTTAACTGTTGTTACGTATTTTGTAAAGATTTCGTGAACAGCTGGATCTGGTTCATATCCATTTTCTTTCAAAGTAGTTTCCGCCATACGGATACCACCTTTTGGCATGAAGTTCAATTTGAACAATTCATCATTTTGGATACCGTAGATTACTTCGTTTTCTTTGTCGATATATCCAGCAGGAATATCAGCAATAGAAGTTGGACGAGTGTCCATTGGGAAACGAGTTGCTTCATAGTGAGCTTTAGTTTCTTCTACTACTTTTTTAATGTGTAGAGAACGTTCTGTTGGTCCAGCAAGGAAGCTTTCATCTCCATCGTAAGGTGTGTAGTTAGCTTGAACGAAGCGAGATACACTTGCTTTTTCTTTCCAATCTACACCCTTGAAGCCTTCCCAAGCTTTTTCAAAAAGTTCTTGGGATTCAACAACTGCTTTGTTAACCATTTATTTTCCTCTTTTCTTATATTTTTATTTTTTTGTTTTTTTTTAACAAGCACATTATACATCTTTTCTCAAGAATTAGCAATGGAATAATCACAAAAATCTGTACTATTTTTTCATTTAAGTGATTTTTGTTACAATCACTTTGCTCAAAAATTATAAAGAAAAGTTATTAAAAAACCTATTTCTGAAAGCTTTCATCTTTAAAAATCAGTTAAAAGTTAAAAATGACACACCTAAAACTAACTGTATTAATACAGTTGGTTGAGTAATCTAATTCATAAAATAATTTGACTAATCCTGTATCTCATTTCTACATTAACGGTATACAAATCCTAAAAATACTTGATTTTACTGTGTCCGCTTTCATTTCTAACTCATACTATTGATGATTTATCCTTTCATTATTTTATTAAAAGCCTCTAGACTTATACATATTTTAAATACTGTTCTAATACATCGTTTAAAGATTTTATTTCTTTACACAAAAAGGTTGATAGAAATCATCCATCAACCTTATACATCATAAATATTTTCTTTTCAATGAGAAATAAAAACTTAGTCAATCACAACCGCAGTACCAGAGGCCATTACCATTAACATACCACCTGTTCCGACTGTTTCAGCATCAATTTTTATTCCCACAACTGCATTAGCTCCTAAATGAATCGCACGTTTTTCCAATTCACGAAGAGCATCTTCTCGAGCTTTTAATAATTCCTCTTCATACCCTTGAGAACGACCACCGAAGAAATCACGAAAACTTGCTCCAAGATCTTTTAAAACATTCACCCCTGAAATAACTTCTCCAAAAGCAATCCCCTTATATTCTACAATTTTGTGTCCCTCAATTGTTGGTGTTGTTGTAATAATCATTCTAACCACTCCTTGTGATTTTTTTATTTAACTTATTATATACCTATTCTATTGACTTATCAATGGTAAAATCCAATGAACCCATCCCCAACTTATCGGCATAATAAAGACCATTGCAGGAAGCATATCCGCTACTGGGAAGGTTTTTACTTTTGCAATTCTCATTCCTGTTGCTAACATAATGACTCCTCCACAGGCTCTAAAATCTGCTAACATAACAGGGTCTGTTAAAGGAAAAATCTGCGCTCCAATTAAATACAATGAAAAGAAAATTGCAAATTGTGGTATCGCTACTAATGAAACAACATAACCAATATTACATGCAAAAATAGCTGCTGTAAAAAAGTCTAATATTGATTTTGCGATTAAAACGCTATGATCTCCCGTCATTCCTGAATCTAGTGAAGCATAAATACCCGTTCCACCAAAACAGAATAACACAATTACCGTTACTAACTGCGTTAAAAATTCTTCACGACTTAATCCATCATGATCTGAACCTATTAACTTTGTTACAGGTCGTTCTAATAATAATCCCAACTGATTAATTCGATGTCCTAGTTTAAAAGACACTCCAACAATCGTTCCTAAAATCATTGAAAATATTACGGTTGAAATATTTTGTACTAATCCCATTGAAGTGATTCCCAATAACATAGATGATAATCCGAAAATTAAATTTAATTGAATTTTGATTTCAGATGGTACTTTATGTCCTGCAAATCCCCCAACAAATCCTCCTAATAAAATGGCAATTGAATCAACTATAATTCCTACTGGCATAAATTCTCCTTCGTTTCTAAATTTTGTCAATTCATCCTACCATTATTATAACTTCTATGCAATTAATATACTTTTTTATATTAATCAACATAAGTTTCTAAACGATAATTCCCTGCCGTAAAGAATACAAGCGCCATCACTAATACCATTGGAAGACCTGGAAGTAATTCTTGTCGATCAATGATTTGAACAAACCAATAAACTGGACTAAAATGCGCTACAATATCAATAATCTCTGACTGAAATAGTTTTGGTGCCATTCCAAGTCCCGCAAAGAAAAGAGTTCCGAAAACTCCTACTTGTTGTGCCATCATTGGATTTTTAAAAATTCTAAATAAAAATAATCCTAGACTCAAGCTATAAATAATCCCACTTGCAACTAATAAACAAACATTAAACCAATTTGGAATACCTACATTCATCACTCTATCCATAAAGAAAATGATAAATAGATTCGCAACAAACATCACTACAAAGTAAGCTCCCAAGAAGCTCTTTGTAATCCACGCATTAGAACGTGGTGCTAATAATGAACGTTTCAATACATAATTTTTCTTAAAGGTAATTAAGTCAAATGAAATAGAAGATGTATTAAACAAAATATAAAACATCACTAACAATAGCAATAACACATAGCTTACAGTTGTTGCATTTTCTTCTTCAAAATGAACGAGTTGATTTTCACTTTGCTTGAATAATTCTCCCTTTTCTAATATGCCTTCTTTTTGAAGAGCTGTATCAACTAATTGTTTTTGCAAAATTCCTTGCATATCTTGTTCTAATAAAACTTCTTTTTGTTTTTGGCGACTATACACTTCCATCTGTTTTTTTTGTCCATTTCCTAAAGATTGGACAAAATTTTTAGGAACAACATAAACACTTCGAATATATCCTTTTTCCAATTCATTTAGAGCTTGTTCTTTATCTTTATAAAAAACATTTTTAGAATATAAACTTTCTAATTCATATTGAAATTCTTCATTTCCTTCTTCCAATACAATTGCCAATGAAGGAGTTGATGACGAAGTTGTTGTATTGTTTTTATTTGTAGTCGATAATTGAATGAATACCATAAAAAGTGTCACTATTGTTGGAAGAATTACCATTTGACCTATCAATGCTGGACTTTTTACAATTCTTTTAATATGAAAGCCTATTCCTCTTAATAAATCCATCAGTATTCCTCCCTTCTTTGTAAACAACGAATTTGTAATTCAATAATCATGAAAGCTACGATGACGATTACAACATAGATAATCATAAAATCTCCTACTGATTCTTGTTGCATTATACGAATAATTGGTTCAATCAATACTCTTCTAAATGGATTATCTCCAAACCAATGAAACATTGGACTCATTTTATCAAGTGGAATAGCTCCTGAAAAAAGAACAAATCCAATTGAGATAATAGAGGAAAATAATCCTAATGTTTTCTCTGTAATAAAAATACTTACAAATCCTGCTATCGATAGCATCATTAATAGTTGAATGGCTAAAATTCCTGCAATCCCAAATAAATTACCATTAAAGGTTGATGGATTAATCACCTTCCAACTCCCTACATATAATAAGGTAAAAATATAAAATTGTATAAAATTCGAGATGAATCCATATGTTTCTCTTTGTCGAACACTAAGTGGTAATAATTTCACTCGTTTATTTAATCCACTTAATTCAGGCTTCACAGCACCTGCCACCACTATTGATAAAACCATGGACCAAATCATCGTTAATTGCGCAGTAGAAAAGTATTGCTCGCTTGTCAACATTCGACTCGTTTGATAATCATTTCTTTGATAGAGTTCTGTACTAAGAACCTCATTTGTTTGTTGAAGAATTTGCGTAGACAATACAGCTGCTGTTGCATCATCCACTTGTTTTTTATTCTTCACCAATTCTTTCAATTCCACTTGCTCGAATAACTGATCTGTAATATTTTTCAAAATGATTTCATACGTCAATTGATTACTAGTTGAAACTTTTGATTTCTTTTGAACTTGAATCGGATTTATTTGCTGTCCTTCTGATACAGTTTTGGAAAAATCTGTTGGAATGGTAGCAATTAATTCTGCCTTTTCTTTATCAGCTGTAAGGGCGATAATTTCTCGTTCATTCAATTGTTCAAGTGCTTTTTGGACAATATTTCCTAACACTTCTTGATCTTGATTTTCCACATATAGTAATGTATCTACTTTATTCGGTTTACGTTCAATGACATTTTTCCCTGAAAAATTAATAAACAGTCCTATTAATAAAGGAGCTAACACAATCATAAAAAACTGCATATGAAACTGTTTGAACATCATCTGAAGATTTGCTTTTAAAAAATACCAAAATTTCATATTACTCTCCTTTAATCTCGTAATGCTTTTCCTGTTAATTTCAAGAAAGCTTCCTCTAATGTCGTTTCATTGACCGAAACTTTTTTAATGACTAAGTGATTTTCTTCTACTAAAGAAATAAATTTCATCATTGAGTAAATCGAACGATCCACAACTAAATTCATTTGACGATTTTCAACCGTTACTTCTTGAATACCATTTTCACTATCTAGAACCACTTGCTCGAATCCTTGTGGAATACGATCCAGTACTACTTCAATAGAATACGTTAAACCTACTAATTCTTTCACATATTCTTTTGTTCCATACGCCACTTCTTCTCCAAGATCCATAATAAATACACGGTCACATAATGCTTCCACTTCTTCCATATAATGCGAAGTGTATAAAATAGTTGTCCCTTGTTGATTTAAAGTTTCTAAAAAGTCAAAAATATGCTGTCTCGATTGTGGGTCAACACCAACCGTTGGTTCATCTAAAATTAAAAATTCTGGTTGATGTAAGAGTGCAATTCCAATATTCAATCGTCTCTTCATCCCACCTGAAAAAGTTTTTACCTTTTCTTTTTTCTTTTCTTCTAATCCAGTTACAGCTAGAATTTCTGCAATTCTCTCTTTTAATGTATTCCCATATAAGCCATATAGTCCACCAAAATACGTTAAATTATCAACTGCATTTAATTCTTCAATAATCGCCAATTCTTGTGGAACAACTCCTAATTTTTGTCGAATCGTCAAGGCGTCTTCTTTAATCGACATCCCATCAATTAAGACATCTCCTTGATCTGTTTTCTTTAATCCTGTAATAATATCAATTAGAGTTGATTTACCAGCACCATTAGGCCCTAATAATCCAAAGCATTCCCCTTTCATCATTTCAAAAGATACTTGATTTAACACTTTTTTTTCATCAAATGATTTTGTAATAGATTTAATTTCAACGTATGCCATAGTTGTTCTCCTTTATATATTTAGTCATTAATGTAAGAAAAATTTATAAAAAACAAAAGTTAAGAGTATTCCTAATATTACGATTACAATTTTTTCTTTTCCTTTTTGATAGGTCATCATACTCTCTCTTCCCTTCGCTTTATTGTACCTTTATTATACAAATTATTCCTACACTCGCCTACTGACTTTAGTCACTAACTAGAATGACTTTAGTCATTTTATCAACACAAAAAAGTGAGAAAAAACTTTTTTGTTTCTTCTCACTATTACACTTTTTACTATATTAAATAGGAAGTAAAATTTTTCAAAATAATACTCAAGTACTATCTATACCGTCAGTCGAAAAAGTATTTTCTAAACTTTAGTCTTCTGGTTTATTCATTTTCTTTTGTGAATGAGCCGGTTTTGCAAAAATCATTCTTCCAGCTGCTGTTTGTAATGCACTCGTTACAATAACGTCAATTTCTTGATTCATATAATACTGACCATCTTCAACTACAATCATTGTTCCATCATCCATATAAGCAACCCCTTGTTGTCTTTCAGTTCCTGCTTTGATGACTTGAATTTTCATCATTTCTCCAGGAATCACAACAGGTTTAATCGCATTTGCTAATGCATTAATATTAAAAACCGGAACATTTTGAAACTCACTAACTTTATTCAAATTATAATCATTTGTAATAATCACTCCGTCAATCGCTTTTGCTAATCGAATTAACTTACGGTCAACTTCAGTAATATCATCATAATCTCCATCATATGTTTCAACTGGAACTTTCGATTCTTTTTGTAAAGAATTCAGAATATCTAATCCTCTACGTCCACGAACTCGTTTCACACTATCGGAACTATCCGCAATATATTGTAATTCATTCAGTACAAATACCGGAATGACTAACACTCCTTCTAAAAATCCAGTTTGCGCAATATCATAAATTCGTCCATCTATAATTACGCTTGTATCTAAAATTTTATATTTATGGAAAGCATCATCCACTTTTCTTTCCAGCACTTGAGGTTCTTCTGTTTTTTTCTTTAAACTTAATAATTTATGAAAATCCCCTCTACGACTCGTTCCAATATAAAATCCTAAATAGCCAAAAATAATGCTTAATACTATAGGTGCAACTTGTGTAATCGCCGGAATTTGTAAATTTGTTAGTGGTAAACTAATAAAGGAAGCAACTACTAATCCAAGCAACATCCCTAATAATCCAAATACTAAATAGGTAACGGATAATTGATTTACTAGTTTTTCTAATTTTTTAAATCCTGCCATGATTGGTTTGGTTAATAGTAAAGAAATAAAAAAGAAAATAATGGCACCAATCACCGCACTACACACAGCAGAATTCAACCAATCATTGGAAATTCCTATTAATTCCCAAAATGATGGTAAATAGGTCACTCCCAAACTACCGCCTAAAATGACAAAGATAAGGCCAATCATTCGTTTGGCAAAAAGCTGACCTTTTACAGATAAATCCATTTTATTCACCTTCCTTATCTAATGAATTTATTAAAATGCTTTTTGAATGGCTTCTTTCACAGAGGAAACTCCGACAACTTCAATTCCTTTTGGAAATTCCCATCCATCGATATTATTTTTCGGAATAAAAATTCGTTTAAATCCTAATTTTTGTGCTTCTTTCACACGATCACTAATACGATTTACACGACGAATTTCTCCCGTTAAACCAAT
>CAUQAL010000073.1:0-7794 GCA_963515985.1 uncultured Granulicatella sp. | reverse complement strand
TGTTACCAGAAGGCGTTGAAATGGTAATGCCTGGTGACAACGTAACTATGGAAGTTGAATTAATTCACCCAGTTGCGATCGAAGAAGGTACTAAGTTCTCTATCCGTGAAGGTGGACGTACTGTAGGTGCTGGTATCGTAGCTAACATCGAAAAATAATTTTAATTAAATTGATTTTCAATCCTCCCTTTTGGGAGGATTTTTTTTGTATTTGAACAATTAAATCTAATTGATAACAGTTCTCAATATAGATTGCTGATTTTGGGTAGAGATTATTTAAAATTTATGCTACTCTATATCAGTAAAATTATAATGAAAGAATAGGAGGCGTTTGGAATGATAGAACTGATTGCAACAGTTGAATCGATCCAACAAGCGCAAGCACTACTAGAAGCGGGAGTAGATGTATTGTGCTTCGGTGAAGATCTATTTGGTTTAAGATTACCAATGTCATTTTCACGTGATGAACAAAAAGAATTAACAGAATTGGCACATCGCTATGGCAAAAAAGTAAATGTAGCGGTTAATGCAATTTTTCATAATGAAGGAATTGCGAAAGTTCCGGAATATTTACAATTTTTAAAATCAATTAATGTAGATATGATTACAGTAGGTGATCCAGGAGTTGTTCAAATTATGAAGAACCCAGATTATTCTATTCCTTATTATTACGATGCAGCAGTATTAGTGACAAGTAGTCGTCAAGTTAATTTCTGGGCTAAGCGTGGAGCGATAGGTGCAGTGATTGCTAGAGAAATTCCAAGAGCAGAAATGGAAATTTTAGCGAGCCAAGTGGAAGTGCCAATTGAAGTGTTAGTTTATGGTGCAACATGTATCCATCATTCTAAACGTCCATTATTACAAAATTACTTTAACTATATTGAAAAAGAAGAAAGTGTTGAGAAAAAACGTGGATTGTTTGTGAGTGAGCCTGCAGATGAGGATTCTCATTATTCAATCTATCAAGATATTAATGGGACACATATTTTCTCCAATAATGATGTTTCTCTTGCACCTTACTTATTAGAATTAAGTCAAATGGGTGTTCCACAATGGAAATTTGATGGAGTATTAACTCCTGGGGAAAACTTTGTTAAAGTGGTTCAGTTGTTTGATAAGGCACGTAAAGAAATTGAAGCAGGTACTTGGACAGTTGAAAAGAGTGCTAGCTTAGAATTACAAGTAAGAGAACTACACCCTGAACAACGTGGTTTAGATGCAGGATTTTATATTTTAAATCCAGAAGATGTGAAATAGGAGAGAGACAAATGGGAAGAAAAATTTTAAAAAAACCAGAAGTTCTTGCTCCAGCAGGAACACTTGAAAAACTAAAAACAGCGATTTTATATGGCGCAGATGCAGTATTCTTAGGAGGAGAAGCTTACGGACTAAGAAGTCGTGCAGGTAACTTTGATTTTGAAGAGATGAAAGAAGCAGTTGAGTTTGCGCATAGTCATAATGCTAAAGTATATCTTGCAGCAAATATGGTTACTCACGAAGGAGACGAAAAAGGTGCGGGAGAATTTTTCCGTACAGTTCGTGACCTTGGGATTGATGCAGCTATTATTAGTGACATGGCGTTAATGGATATTTGTGCTTCAGAAGCTCCAGGATTACCAATTCACCTTTCAACACAAGCTTCTGCAGCAAACTGGGAGACATTAAACTTCTGGAAAGATGAAGGTTTAGAGCGTGTCGTATTAGCTCGTGAGGTTTCTATGGCAGAAATCCAAGAAATGCAAGAAAAAGTAGATGTTGAAATTGAAGCATTCATTCATGGTGCAATGTGTATTTCCTATTCAGGGCGTTGTGTATTATCAAATCACATGGTGCGTCGTGATGCGAACCGTGGAGGATGTGCGCAATCTTGTCGTTGGAAATATGGTTTGTTTGATATGCCATTTGCTAATGAAAAAAATATGGTTGTTGCTGGTGAAGAAGGTATCGAAGAAAAATTCTCAATGAGTGCGGTTGACTTATCAATGATTCACAATTTACCAGATTTAATTGAAGCTGGAGTAGATAGCTTGAAAATTGAAGGTCGTATGAAGTCTATTCACTATGTTTCAACAGTGGCTAATGTATACCGTGCTGCAGTAGATAGCTATTGTGAAGATCCAGATAATTATGTATGTAAACAAGAATGGGTAGATGAATTATGGAAAGCAGCTCAACGTGAGTTAGCAACAGGATTCTATTATCAAATTCCTACTGAAGAAGAACAATTATTTGGGGCTCGTCGCCAAATTCCACAATATGCATTTGTTGGTCAAGTGTTAGCATATAACCCAGAAACACAAATTGCTACAATTCAACAAAGAAATAACTTTAAAGTTGGAGACCATATTGAGTTTTATGGACCAGGCATGCGTCATCATGAAGAAGTGTTAACAACTTTATGGGATGAAAATGGTGAAGAAATCGAAGCAGCGCCTCATGCGATGATGATTTGTAAGATGAAAGTAACTGAACCAGTGAAACCATTAGACATGATTCGAAAAAGAAGGTAAAATAAATAAAAATAATTGATAGAAAAGGAGACGGTTATGTCATTACCAAATTGTCCAAAATGTAATTCAGAATACACGTATGAAGATGGTGTATTATTAGTTTGTCCAGAATGTGCTTATGAATGGGAACCAGGACAAGAAGTTGAAGAAGACGGAGTAGTTGCCATTGATGCGAATGGGAACCGTTTAGAAAATGGAGATACTGTAACAGTTATTAAAGACTTAAAAGTTAAAGGTGCTCCAAAAGATATTAAACAAGGTACACGTGTGAAAAATATTCGTATCGTTGAAGGAGACCACAATATTGATTGTAAAATTGATGGTTTTGGTGCGATGAAATTAAAATCTGAATTCGTTAAAAAAATCTAAGGAATTTAAGTGAAGCTGGAGATTATCTCCAGCTTTTTGCGATTCCTTAAAAAACTTAAAAATATTTCAAAAGAGGTTTGACGTAAATTTTTCCAGAGAATATAATGAAGAGGAATATAAATTAAAGGATGGAAAAATTCACGTGGTTCAACAAAATGCGATACAAGAATCTCACAAAAATCCTAAATATAAACGTGTAGCAGCACTTGATGGCTTTAAAGGGATGATGATTCTTGCAATTATAGGGTATTATTATTTTCAAAATTATTTGCCAGGTGGTTTTTTTGCGGTAAATGCATTTTTTGCGATAGGCGGCTATTTAGCATTTCGTGATAACAAGCATTTATTTCATAAAAAACCAGTAAAATGGCGTTTGTCATCAAAATTGTCTCGATTATGGCTGCCCATGGTATTTATGATTATTGGGACCGTAGCGTTCTTATATGTTGCATTACCGGAACAATTAAAAAATATTCGGATGATGTCTATATCATCCTTAGTATTTTTCAATAATTATTATCAAATTATTAATCAACAATCTTATTTTATACAATCAATTAATCCAAGTCCATTTGTTCATTTATGGTATGTATCTCTTTATTTACAATTAATGTTAATAGCTGTTGGAATTAGAAAGTTATTCAATCGATTAAATTTATTACGAATGCAAGAAAGTTTAGTGCTATTGATTCTAAGTATCCTTTCAGCATTTTTCATGACTGTTATGTATGTAATACAAAAAGACCCTTCGTATATCTATTATGCAATTTCAACAAGAATTTTCTCGTTTTTATTAGGAGGAATTTTAAGTTATCTTACTGAAGGACAACTATCGTTAGCTTTACCTAAAAATAAATCTACAGCATTATTGACTCAGTTAATAGGTGTTGGAAGTTTTCTAGTAATGATTTGGATGATGCTTAGTTTTAATGGTGTACAAGATGAAACATATTTATATGGAATGCAAATGTTTTCTGTAGTTTCTATTGTGTTTTTATGGAGTATATTATATGAAAATTCTGTATTAAATTATTTTTTACGCTTTAGAGGATTCACAATTTTTGGAAGAAGAAGTTTTTCTTATTACTTATGGTTTTATCCAGTTCATATGTTTGCTCCGTATTTCCAGAATGGAGAAGAATCAAGTGTTTTATCTGTAGGTATTCAAATGCTTTGGATTATTTTATTAGCGGAAATTAGCTATAAAGTATTTGAAACGAAAAAATGGAAGGTTCCTTTTGGACAAACTTTTAGTTTAATGAGCATTCACCATTTTGCTGTGAAGGAGTTGCCACCGGTAAAAAAAATGATTGGACTGGTCTTTTCATTTACTTATGTAATTTTAATAGGTTTAGCATTTGTTGGTTTTTTCCATTCTTCAACGGAAACGAATTTGGTAGCGCAACAATTAGAAACTGTTATTAAACGAAATCAAGAACTCATTGAACAAACAACACAAGAAGAAAGTACAACAGTAGATCCGAATAAAGAGATTGAATTAAAAGAACAAATTGCTCAAGAGCCAATTACTTTTGTAGGAGATTCAATTTTATTAGCAGCAGCAGATAAAGTTCAAGAATTATTTCCTAAAGCAACTATTGATGGGAAGGTTGGAAGACAGTTATATTCTAGTCCAGCAACATTACAAGAATTGATTGCTAAAGATAAAATGGCTAATCGAGTTGTAACCTTGTTAGGGACAAATGGTACATTTTCTCAAAAACAATTAGATGAATATATTCGTATACTTGGGGAAGATAGAGAGTTATACTTTGTTACGCTATTTGCACCTGTAAAATGGAATAATGAAGTGAATCAACAATTATTAGAGGCAAAAACACGACATGCAAATGTTCATATTATTGATTGGTTTGAATTGGCAAAAAATCATGCAGATTGGTTTTATGAAGATAAGATTCATCCAAATAATCAAGGTGCAGAGGAATTAGCAAAGTATCTATTAGATTCCATTACACAAATTAAAATGAATCAATAAGGATAAATTCTTTTAAACACTTTTAAAGACATTCAGTTGTTTTTAAAGGTGTTTTTTCTATATCTTAAAGAAAAATGGAAACAGTTGTAAAAAGTGTACTTATTCTATATAAAAGCAATGTGATAAAATGAGCTAAAATACTTGTGGAAAAGCAAACGGTTTGGTATATTAAAGGTAAATGCAAAAGGAAAGAGGAAATTGTTTGCAAAGTGCTAGTCACAGTCTTCGATTAATGGGTGCATCTATTACATTAACGATTTTTCATGAAAATGCGCAAGAATTATTGTTACAGAGTGAACAACTGTTGCATCTATATAAAAATCGTTTTAGTGCTAATGATGCTGATTCAGAACTAATGGAGGTTAATTTACAAGCTGGGAAAAATGCCGTTCGAGTTCATCCAGACTTGTTTGAATTAATTGAGTTAGGAAAGAAACATAGTATTGCAGCGAATAGTCATCTTAATATTGCGATTGGGCCATTAGTTCAAACATGGAGAATTGGTTTTTCAGATGCTAAACTCCCTTCAAAAGAAGAAATTCAAACTTTATTACAAATAACGAATCCAGAGGATATCGTATTGGATCACTCAAAACAGGAAGTTTATTTATCTAAAGTTGGAATGAGAATCGATTTAGGAGCATTAGCGAAAGGATATATCGCCGATAAATTAAAAGAGTTTTTGGAGGAACAAGGAGTTCAATCAGGAATGATTAATTTAGGTGGAAATATTCTTACAATTGGAGAAAATCCAACATACCAAAGACCGTGGAGAATTGGAATTCAAAATCCAATATTAGATAGAGGTGAACACGTTGCAGTAATAGCTATATCAGATGCTTCTGTGGTAACTTCAGGAATATACGAAAGACAATTAGTGGTGGATGGGAAAACGTATCATCACATTTTTGATCGAAAAACAGGTTACCCGATGGAAACAGAAGTTACAAGTTTAACAATTGTAGCAAAAAAATCAGTAGATTGCGAAATATGGACAACTCGTTTATTTGGGCAAAATCCATATAACATTATAGAAGAAATCGAACAACAACCTGGACTGGAAGCATTTGTGATTACAAAAAATCAAAAAATGATGTATACATCTGGAATTCAATTCGTATAATCGTAGATGTATAGAAAGGAATTATTATGACAAAATTTATTGCACTTGTAGGAACAAATTCACAACGTTCTACAAACCGTACTTTATTACAATATATGCAAAAACATTTTGCAAAAAAAGCTGAAATTGAATTAGTGGAAATTAAAGATCTTCCATTGTTCAATAAACCAGCAAACAAACAAGTTCCAGAACTTGTAAAAGAAATTGCTGCTAAAATTGAAGCTTCTGATGGAGTAATTATTGGAACACCAGAATATGATCACGCTATCCCAGCTGTATTAATGAGCGCATTAGCATGGTTATCTTATGGTATTCATCCATTATTAAACAAACCAGTTATGATTACAGGAGCATCTTATGGTACATTAGGTTCTTCACGTGCTCAATTACAATTACGTCAAATTTTGGACTCTCCAGAATTAAAAGCAAATGTAATGCCAGGTTCTGAATTTTTATTATCTCACTCACTTCAAGCTTTTGATAAAAAAGGTGATTTAATTGATTTAGATACAATTAAAAAATTAGATGCCTTATTTGATGATTTCCGTTTATTTGTTAAAATCACTCAAAAATTAAGAAGTGCTCAAGATTTATTACACAAAGAAGCAGAAAACTTTGATTGGGAAAATATTTAATACCACAAAAAGAGAGGAAAATACATTATGAAATTTGTAGGGCTTGTAGGTTCAAACGCTGAACTATCATATAACCGTAAATTATTACAATTCATTCAACGTAAATTTAAATTAAAATTTGAATTAGAAGTTTTGGAAATTGATGAAGTACCAGTATTTAATCAAGATGAAAAATGGGATGACAGTTTCCAATTACGTTATTTATATAACAAAATCACTCGTGCTGACGGTGTTATCATTGCAACACCAGAGCACAATCATACCATTACAGCATCGCTAAAAAGCGTGTTAGAATGGTTATCTTACAAAGTACATCCATTTGAAAACAAACCAGTTATGATTGTGGGTGCTTCATACCACGATCAAGGAACATCACGTGCGCAAGTACATTTACGTAAAATTTTAGATGCTCCAGGTGTAAATGCATATACTTTACCAGGAAATGAATTTTTATTAGGAAAAGCTAAAGAAGCATTTGATGAAAATGGGGATATCACGAATGAAGGAACAGTGAAATTCTTAGAATCTTGCTTAGATAATTTTGTAAAATATGTGGAGGTAGTTTCTAAATTGAAAAAACCAAAACCAATTGCTCCAGAAGATTTATATTGTACAAACCCAATTGCAACAACAATTCAAGGCGTTGACCCAGATGATCCAGATTGGGTAGAAAAAGCAGCAGAAATCGTAGGTGCTGTATCTGGAGATACTTATGTTAAATTAGACCATGGTATCTTAACAGTTAACCAAATTGACATGTTCTTAAAAGCAATGCCATTTGAGTTAACATATGCAGATGATAACAACCAATTCTTGTATTATAATAACGCTCACCAAGAACCAAGCACAATGTTTGGTAAACGTGTACGTGTTCAAGCGGGTAGCAGATTAGGAACTGTGCATGCTTCATTACCACCAGCACGAATGAAAAACGTTGAGTGGGTTGTAGGCGTATTACGTAATGGTGATCAAGAGTACGTTCGTACAATTGTTCCGGGACAACCAGAAGGAGTTATTAATACTCATAACTATAAAGCAATGTACTATCCAGATGGTTCATATGCAGGAATTAACGAAATTATCTTTAACTTCCAACCATGGTTAGATTGGTATTTAGAAACAACTGGTCAACGTTTAGTTGGAGGAAATGCTCCAGCTGCAG
>CAUQAL010000072.1:0-7845 GCA_963515985.1 uncultured Granulicatella sp. | reverse complement strand
GAATTGAAAAAATTGTAGTACAAGATTCATCCTTCATTCAACGAGTATTAACTCCAAAGGAATATGCTGTGTATGAAACTTTAGGAATGAAAAGAAAAGTAGAATATTTAGCTGGAAGATTCGCGGCCAAAGAAGCGTATTCTAAAGCGTTAGGCACTGGAATAGGGAAAGCTTTGTCTTTTCAAGAGATTGAAATTCTAAATGCTGAGACCGGACAACCAGTATTAACTGCTCCACACCATTATCAAAAACATATCAGTATTACGCATACAAATCATGATGCGTATGCTGTCGTTATATTAGAAGAGACTCCCCAAATATAGAAGAAGGAAAGTGAAGATATGTTTCCTGCAATTCATAGGAATACACGTGTAATCGTTCATTTAAATGCAATTAAACAAAATATTAAAGCTGTTAAAGATCATTATCCCAATACAGATATTTTTGCCGTAGTAAAGGCAAATGCTTATGGGCATGGAATGATGGAAGTTGCTAAAGCAGCTCGTGAAGAAGGAGTTGCGGGATTTTGTGTCGCATTATTAGATGAAGCGATTCAATTAAGACAAGAAGGATTCCAAGAACCGATTCTGATATTAGGAATTAGTCGATTAGAAGATGTGCCAATTCTTTGTAAGTATCGTATTTCGACAACGGTTAGTTCCTTAGATTGGTTAGAAAAAGCACAGACTCTAATTCCAGATGGAAAGCAACTGATGGTACATCTAGCGATTGATACAGGGATGGGAAGAATTGGAGTTCGTACACCAGAACAAGTTCAAAAGATCGAACAATTTCTAAGAGAATATGATGCGCAATTTGTTTTTGAAGGAATCTTTACTCATTTTGCGACTGCTGATGAAGCAGATACGAGTCAGTTTGAACATCAATTGATAGCTTTTAACGAGTGTGTGGAAGTTTTAGAACAATGTCCAACTTATGTTCATTGTTCAAATTCAGCTGCAGCTATTTGGCATGAAGGATTAACAACAAATGTCATTCGCTGGGGGATTGGATTATATGGGTTAAATCCTTCTAATGGAGGGTTAAGACTTCCTGATACATTAAAATTAGAAGAAGCATTAACTTGGGAAACAGAGATTGTTTATGTAAAACAATTACATGCAGGGGATACGATTAGTTATGGTGCTACCTATACTTGCAGTGAGGATGAATGGATTGCTACATTACCAGTAGGATATGCTGATGGCTATCTTCGTGCCTATTCTCCTGGTGAAGTGATTGTTTCTGGAGTAAGATGTCCGATTGTTGGACGAGTATGTATGGATCAATGTATGATTCGTCTTCCTTATGAAATGCCTGTTGGTACAAAGGTAACTCTATTAGGAAAAAATGGTAATGAGTGCATTACAGCAGAAGAATTGTCTCATAGAAGCCATACGATTTCATATGAATCACTTTGTTTGATTAGCGATCGTGTGCCAAGAAGTTATAAATGATGATTAGGAGAAAGAAAAATGGTAAAACGAGGAGAAGTATATTTAGCGGACTTATCTCCTGTAGTAGGAAGTGAACAGGGAGGAAAACGTCCCGTTCTAATTGTTCAAAATGATGTTGGAAATCATTTTAGTACGACGGTAATTGTCGCTGCTATTACGGCAAAACATGAAAAAGCAAATTTACCAACACATATTGAAATTCAAAAAGATCAATTTCAATTTAGCAGGGAATCTACTGTATTATTAGAACAAGTTCGTACCATTGATAAAGTGCGATTAATTGAAAAAATAACAGAAGTTGATGATGCCTTTATGGAAAAAGTAAATGAAGGTCTTAGAATTAGTTTTGGAATTTAAAAGATAACCCGTTGTTTCATCAACGGGTTATTTTTTTAATCAATGTCATATTCAGGTCATATTTCTCTTTTATAGTAGACATATAAATTGAAAACAAAGGAGAAATTTACATGAAATTTGCATGGAACGAAATTAAATATCAACCGAAAAAATTTATTTTAATCGAGGTACTGATTGTTATTATGATGTTTATGGTGATTTTTTTATCTGGATTAACGAATGGTTTAGGCAGAATTAATACGGCACAAATTGAAAATTTTGGAGAAGTGCAATACATTCTGTCCAAAGATTCTGAAGGAGTGATTCCTTTTTCAAACTTTACAAGCCAAAATGTAACAGAAATTGAAGCATTAGCACTGGAAAATTCATTTGGATTAGTGATTCAACGTTCATCTCTTACAAAAGAGGGAGAGGATAGTACACAAGATGTTACATTTTTTGCAATGGATCATTTAGATAAAGTTGTTGGTAAAGTAGAAACGATGGATTACTCGTTAGAAAAATTAGGAAATCAAGAAGTGATCTTAGATGAATCGTATAAAGAAAAAGGCATTGCAGTAGGGGATACGATTCAAGATAAAGCTTCAAAAGAAAATTTAACAGTAGTAGCCTTTGCAAAAAATGCAAAATATGGACATAGTACGATTGGTTTTGTTAGTTCAGAAACATACGAAGCAATGCGTCAAAAAAATGATCCTACTTATACTTGGAAACCACAAACAATTGTAGCAAGTCAAGCGATGGATGCTGATAAGTTGTCCACTGAGCTAATGGTACTTCAACCAAAACAATTAATTAAGAAAATCCCTGGATATACAGCTGAAAATATGACATTAACGATGATTACATGGGTATTACTAGTAGCGTCTTCAGCCATTTTAGGAGTATTTTTCTACATTTTAACATTGCAAAAATTACAACAATTTGGCGTATTAAAAGCGATTGGAATGTCAATGAAACAAATTACAGCCATTCAATTATCTCAAATTAGTATTTTATCAGTGATTGGAGTCGGAATAGGATTGTTATCAGCGTATGCAATGGCATTAGGACTTCCAAGTGCGATGCCATTTTATATGACATTAAAAGGGAATATTACGATTGCAGTAAGCTTTATTTTTATCTCTATCTTATGTGGAGCATTATCTATTTTAAAAATTAAACAAGTAGACCCAATTGAAGTCATTGGTGGAAAGGGTGAATAACATGTCAGTTATTGAATTAAAAAATATTACAAAATCATTTATGGACGGAATGCAAAAAAGAGAGATTCTCCATGATTTGAATTTAACCGTGAATAAAGGGGATTTTGTTGCCATTGTAGGGCCTTCAGGTTCTGGAAAATCAACATTTTTATCGATTGCTGGATTATTATTATCTTCTGATTCAGGAGAAATCCGTATAGCAAATCAAAATTTAACAAATGTAACGCAAAGTGAATGGACTAAGAAGCGTTTAGAATTATTAGGATTTATTTTCCAAGATCATCAATTATTGTCTTATATGACAGTGGGAGACCAATTAGAAGAGGTTTCTAAATTAAAAGGACAAAAAGATGCTGCTAAACGTAAAGAAGAAGTTCAAACATTATTAAAAGAATTAGGAGTAGAGGGATGTTATTATTTATACCCAAATCAAATTTCTGGTGGGCAAAAACAAAGAGTTGCCATTGCAAGAGCATTTATCGGAAATCCGCAATTAATTTTAGCAGATGAACCAACGGCGAGTTTGGATCCGGAAAAAGCACAGGAAATTGCACAATTAATTCAAAGAGAAGTAAAAGAAAAACAAAAGAGTGCTATTATGGTTACTCATGACCGTTCTGTATTAGAATATGTGGACACTGTCTATGAATTAAAAAAAGGAAGTTTAGTTCGCCTATAAGAAATATGCTATAATGTTCCTAATAAGGAGGAACTATGTTTAGTATATTAGTTTGTGAAGATGATTTTGCGATTAAAACAATGATTTCAACAAAATTAAAGCAAGAAAATTACTCAGTCTATACCGTACAAAATGGACAAGAAGCTTTAAATTTGATGGAAAAACAGCAGATAGACTTAGTCATTTCAGATATTATGATGCCTGAAATGGATGGCTATGAATTCGTTCAAACATTGCGAGAAACGAAGCATACATTGCCTATTTTAATGATAACAGCAAAATCTCAATTAGAATCGCTAGAAGCAGCTTTTAAATTAGGGGTGGATGATTATATGGTGAAGCCTCTACGGTTAGAAGAGCTCGGTTTAAGAGTGAAAGCATTACTGAGAAGATCTCAACTTGAAGCAGAAAAAGTGCTGACTTTTACTCACACTCGATTAGATTACAATGCCTTAACAATGACGGAGTTAACAACAGGAGAACAAGTACAAATTCCCCCAAAAGAATTTTTCTTGTTATATAAATTATTAAGTTATCCAGAAAAAATCTTTATACGATTAGATTTGTTAGATGATATATGGGGAATGGAAGAAGATTATGATGAACGTTTAATCGATGCTTGTATTAAAAGACTTCGTCAAAAACTTAAAGGAAATGAAGATTTTGATATTGTAACCGTTAGAGGATTAGGCTATAAAGGAACAATGAAACATGGATAAACAAAAAGAAATTCAATTTTCACTTCGAAAATATTTTCTCCGCTTATTTTTTAGGATATTGATAGCGATAAGTTTGATTGGAGTAGCAGTCATATTTTTCCTAAAAAATCTTTTAAAAATTGAAACAAATTTAACAATTTGGTTATTGATTTTTAGTGGCACGATTATTATGATTGGAAGTTTAGTGATGTGGTGGGGATCCGTTCATTTAACACGTCCCATTTCTGATTTGAATGAATCAGTTAAAGCAATTTCTAAGGGGAATTATAATCATAAAATCCATCGTAGAAAATATCCAAAAGATACTGCAAAATATCATAATGAAATTGACCAATTAGCTCAAAATGTCAATCAGATGGCTGAAGATTTAAAGAAGAGTAGCCAACACCGTGCTGATTTTATAGCCAATTTCTCCCATGAATTAAAAACTCCCATTGCAGCATTAGTCGGAGTGAGTGATTTATTAGCAGATGAAAAATTGGATGAAGCTACAAGAAGGGATTTAACGCATATTTTACAATCGGAAAGTATGAGATTGAGCCGTTTATGTGATGATATTGTAACACTTACCAAAATGGAAAAAGACTTTTTGCCACAGAAAACAAGAGTACAATTGGATGAACAAATTCGACATGCAGTTATTTTGATGACAGAAAAATGGAAAGAGAAAGACATTCACCTAACTTTTTCAAGCAAGCCTGTCTATTGTCAAACGGATGCAGACTTGATGATGCAAGTTTGGACAAATTTAATTGATAATGCTATTAAATATTCTGGAGATACGGTAGAATTAATTATTACGATTCTTGAAGAAAATGAGCACATAAAGGTTCAGATAGAAGACAAGGGAATTGGACTCTCTCCTGAAGCACAACGACATATCTTTGAACAATTTTACCAAGCAGAACACTCTCATGTTCAAGAAGGAAATGGATTAGGGCTTGCAATTGTTCAATCAATTGTGCATCGTCTACAAGGAGAAATCTCAGTAGAAAGTGAACTAGGAAAAGGAAGCATATTTGAAATTTTATTACCGATAGGAGATGAATCATTGTAAAATTTAAACTCAACGAGTTCCTGTAGAGCGGGGTTCGTTGAGTTTTTGTTTGTTTGAGATAGACTCGACAAGCAGAATAAAGGATTTTGATTGCTGGAAATAGGTATTTCGTATATAGTTTGAAGTGTAAGAGAATATAAGAAAAAGAGGGATTTAATATGAGTCAGTTATATGTACATCGTAATCAAGTAAAACAAGGAAATGAATCATTAGAAGTAGCACTACCAATGGAGAAGGATTATTACTATTTTGACTCTTACAAAGCATTAGCACATTTTATTTCAGAACATTGCTTCTCAGAAGAAGATGAATGGAAGAGCACATTACCATTTGAAAGAGAATTTGAAATTTGGAAAGAAAGCTTTGAAGCTGATCACTTGAATTTAGACTATGACTTATTTATCGCAAGCTTATCTGAATACGATTATCAAACGATTTGTGAAGAGTATAAGGACGAATTGCATGTTGAGTATCGTGAAAGTGAAGACGACTTGTAAGATTAGAAAATATGGGTGGAAACTATAGACTCAGTGGAAGCGAGGGATAGACAGAATGATAGTATCGATACATCTGAGTGAAGAAGAGGAACAACTCTTCAAAAATTACGCTGAATTTACAGGAGTAGATTTGTCCACTTTATTTAAACGAGCTTTATTGGAAAAGATTGAATTAGAGCATGAGTTAAACATAATTGCTGAATATGAAAAAGAAAAAATAAATGGTACGCTAGAGTTGTTTGATGTGGAAGAAGTTGTGGCTGAAATAGGTGTATAGGGGTATTTTTTATCTCTTGCTCTAATGGTAGAAGTGGACTTCGTAGACGGTTGTTTTCTAATTGCATTTCATTTTTTTCTTTGATATAATTATGGCGTAAAACTAATTCGGCTTTTTGATTGGTTCGATTTTTTCAAACCAATCAAAAAGTTTTTTCATTAACTGCACATAATTTACCATCATGTTCAGCTATCTAACTGCTGGTCATGATTGTTTTTTAGATTGAGTTAAAGTCTATATCCAAAACAGCGACATAACTAAAGCAAGTTTGTATAGAATAGCCTTTATAAAACACAGTATTGAATTTAAGTGATATAATAACTTTATACGAAGGTATTGGAGGAATTACTAGTATGGAATTTATTCATAAAGCACCAAGTGTTGAAGCTTATAACAAATTGAGAGTTAACTCAGGGATGAATAGTACTAAACCAAATTCTGAAGTTAAAAAGGCACTTGAGGGGACACTTTCGCTGTTTCTGTATATGAGGATAATGAACTTATTGGACTAGGAAGAGTCGTAGGTGATGGAGGAATTACCTTTGTCGTGTCTGATATTATGGTGGATAAAAAGTTTCAGAGACGTGGAATTGCTAATAAAATTATGGGAATCATTGATCAATGGTTTGATGAAAATACACATGAGAGTAGTTTTATTACTTTAGTAGCTAAAATCCCGGCTGATAAATTATATCTTAAACATCATTTTTGTTATCTTCCAGAAAATAGAGTTGGGATGATTAGAGATAAAGATTAATGAATTAAGAATATAACTCTAATTTTAAAAAGGAAGGAGATAAGGAACAATGAAAAAACTATCAATGATTGAAAAATGTAAATTAATAGCTACAGTTTTAAAAAGTGATTTAACTCCAGAAGAAAAAGCTGAGAAATTATCTATACTAAAAGACGATTATGAATTTGAGACTTTTGCAAAAATGACTTTTCATGATTTGTACATAGCTATATTAGACCATTTAGGCATTGAAGAATATAAAGGGGATAACGTACGAATCAAACACATAGCTCGTGTATTTTAATACTAAATTTCATCCAAGTACTTAACACTTGTTAAGTGCTTTTTTGCATAAAAAAAGCATCTAGTAAAAACTAGATGCCAAAATAAGCAGGACTGTCGGGTCTCCTATATTTCTGGCACATCTCCTATGAGATGTCGCATTGGATTCTGATACTTCTCAACCTCTAAGTTCAAAAATAAAAAACACCTCACTTCAAAAAGCAAGGTGCATTTTTTCATCTTAACCATAGGGGTGTTATTTTCTTTTCTTAATATTGTTATCAAAAATCTCTTTAGACTTTTCTTTAGACACCCATTTACTCAAGTAATTTAAAAATAATTTAAAAATCAAAACTTCCCACATTATAAAATATTGATTTTAAAAGTATTTATTTCGTATCTATTCCATGTTCCAAAAATGTTCCGTGTTCCGTAAATGTTCCGTGAAATCGGCGAAACAAAAAATAGAAAACGTTGATTTAACAACGTTTTACAATCCCAGGAAACACTAGAAAATACAAAAAATGCCCCCTACAGGGATTTGGAAAGGACTTTCATATTGAGAGCAATTAAAAATAT
>CAUQAL010000071.1:0-8028 GCA_963515985.1 uncultured Granulicatella sp. | reverse complement strand
AGACGACTTAAGTCGTCTCAAAAAAAGTCTAACTTTTGGGGGTCACTTCATTTATAACATCCAGTTTTTTCTTTTTGTGGAATAATTTCGTAATAATTAAAGACAAAAATATATCGTAAAAAAGCTTTAGTATTATATGAAATTTGTTTTCGTTTACAAATAGAAAAATAAATGATACACTCCTTTTAGTGTAAATGATACACTAAATATTATATTATAGGAGGATATCTTATGGTTGGAATTATTATTGCAAGCCATGGTGAATTCGCTGCTGGTATTAAGCAATCTGGTTCAATGATTTTTGGTGAACAAGAAAAAGTTGAATCTGTTGTATTTATGCCAAGTGAAGGCCCAGATGATTTGCAAAGAAAATTGCAAGAAGCCATTGCGAAAGTTGATTCAGAAGAAATCTTATTCTTAGTCGATTTATGGGGCGGTAGTCCATTCAATCAAGCAAATAAATTGTTTGAAGAAGCTCCTGAACATCGTGCGATTGTTGCTGGATTAAACTTACCAATGTTAATCGAAGCGTATGCGAGTCGTTTCTCAATGAATACAGCTCACGAAATTGCGCAAGCGATTGCTCCAACTGCAATTGAAGGTGTGAAAGTTCGCCCAGAGGAATTGCAAAAGAAAGAAGAAGTAGCCGAAGAGCAAACGGTTGCACCTAAAGGAGCTATTCCAGAAGGAACAGTTTTAGGAGATGGCAAAATTAAGTTTGTATTAGCTCGTATTGATACTCGTTTACTTCATGGACAAGTTGCTACTAACTGGACTAAAGCAACAAATCCAAATCGTATTATCGTTGTATCTGATTCAGTATCAAAAGATGATTTACGTAAAAAATTAATTGAACAAGCAGCTCCTCCAGGAGTTCGTGCTCACGTTATCCCATTGGATAAATTAGTTCAAGTTTATAACGACCCACGTTTTGGCGATACAAAAGCATTATTATTATTTGAAAACCCACAAGATGCTTTAGCAGTTATTGAAAAAGGTGTAGAAATTCCAGAATTAAATATTGGTTCTATGGCTCATTCAGTAGGTAAAGTTCAAATTAATAATGTATTATCTGTTGACCAAGCAGATGTTGATACGTATAAGAAATTACGTGATTTAGGCGTAAAATTCGATGTTAGAAAAGTATCAGGAGATTCACCTTCTGATTTATTCAAATTAATCGCTGCAAAAGCAGGCGAAGGATTAAGCATTTAATAGGAGGTCATTATGGATTTTAATATTGTAGCAATTATTGCAGTCCTAGTTGTTGCCTTTTTAGCTGGTATGGAAAGTATTTTAGACCAATTCCAATTCCATCAACCAATTATTGCATGTTCATTAATTGGATTAGCAACAGGACATTTATCTGAATGTATTATTTTAGGTGGAGCTTTACAATTATTAGCTCTAGGTTGGGCTAATATCGGTGCAGCGGTTGCTCCCGATGCAGCGTTAGCTTCAGTAGCATCTGCCATTATTTATGTAAAAGCTGGTGACTTCTCTACAGATGGTCGTAATATCGCGATTGCAGCAGCTATCACTCTAGCAACTGTTGGTTTAGTAACAACTATGATTGTTCGTACTTTATCAGTTGTTCTTGTTCACCAAGCTGATAGAGCAGCAGAACAAGGTAACTTCCGTGGTGTTGAATTTTGGCACTATGTAGCATTAGCTACACAAGGTTTACGTATTGCAATTCCAGCAGGAGCTTTATTATTCATTCCTTCTTCAGCAGTACAAGCTGCGTTAGGTTCATTACCAGCATGGTTTACTGGTGGTATGACAGTTGGTGGGGGAATGGTAGTAGCTGTTGGTTATGCAATGGTTATTAACTTAATGGCAACTAAAGAAGTATGGCCTTTCTTCTTCTTAGGTTTTGCATTAGCACCAATTAAAGAATTAACTTTAATTGCAACAGGTATTATCGGTTTAGCAATTGCTGTAATTTACTTAAACTTACAAAAAAATAACTCAGGTGGTTCAGGATCAAATTCTGGTTCAGGAGACCCACTTGGTGATATTTTAAATGATTACTAGAATGGAGGAACAGATATGTCAGAGAAAAAAGTTTCATTAACGAAAAGCGATCGTATTAGTGTTATGTTACGTTCTCAGTTCCTTCAAGGTTCATGGAACTATGAGCGTATGCAAAATGGTGGTTGGGCATTCTCATTAATCCCAGCACTTAAAAAATTATATCCTAACAAAGAAGAAGCTAGTGATGCTTTAAAACGTCACTTAGAGTTCTTTAATACTCACCCATATATTGCTGCTCCAATTCTTGGGGTAACATTAGCTCTTGAAGAAGAAAAAGCAAATGGAGCAGATATCGATGATGCTGCTATTCAAGGGGTTAAAGTTGGTATGATGGGACCTTTAGCAGGTATTGGGGATCCAGTATTCTGGTTTACAGTTCGTCCAATTCTTGGAGCGATTGCAGCTTCATTGGCAACTGGTGGTTCATTATTAGCACCATTATTCTTCTTCATTTCTTGGAACTTAGTACGTATTGCTTTCTTATGGTACACACAAGAAATTGGATATAAACAAGGTTCTGAAATTACAAGTGACTTATCAGGTGGTATTTTACAAACTATCACTAAAGGTGCTTCAATCTTAGGGATGTTTGTAATGGGGATTTTAGTTCAACGTTGGACTTCTATTAACTTCCCATTAGTTGTTGCTCGTGCTAAATTATCTGAAGGAGCATACATTCAATTCCCTGATGGAGCTGTTGATGGTTCAACTTTACAAAAAATCTTATCTGCATTAGCAGGTGGTACTTCATTAACTCCTGAAAAAGTTACAACATTACAAGATAACTTAAACCAATTAATTCCAGGTTTTGCTGCTTTATTATTAACATTCGCATGTATGTGGTTATTAAAACGTAAAGTAAGCCCAATTTTAATTATCTTTGGATTATTTGCATTAGGTATTCTTGGTCGTGTAGCAGGAATTATGTAATATAAAGAGTAATTTAGGATGAACAGATTTAATGTCTGTTCATCTTTTTTTGTTTTATGTTAAAATAAACTTATTAGTTTATTTTATAAGGAGAATGTTATGTCACAGTCACTAAATACAAAAGTTATTTATACAACAAAGGCCAATGTTTTTGTTGGTTGGATTGGAAATAAGCATGGCGATATTCTTGTTGGAGATAGAGCTTTTGAGTTTTACAATGAAAAAAATCCGGAAGATTATATTCAAATCCCTTGGAATGAGATTAGTAAAGTACGTGCGCAACTGTTCTTTAAGGATCGTTACATTCGAGGATTCTTTATTGATACGAAATCTGCTGGATCGTTTAATTTTGTTGTAAAAAATGCAGGGAAATGTTTAAAAGAGATGCGTACATTTGTTGGTGAAGAAAACATTGTACGTAGTAAACCATTGTTTACGATGAGGAATTTCTTCAAAAAGTAACTATATTATTTATAATGACTTCTAAAATAGTAGTAAGGGACGGAAGCAGCTTCGCTTTGCGAATCTCATTCCTAAAATTTGAGCTTAAGGTCTCAAATTTCCCCAATAAAAGTAGCCATTTAGGATACTTTTATCATTACTACTATGAGAAGTCATTGAGTGGTCGAGTATAGAGTGTCTGTACGGATAAAATTTTATTTATGATATATGGAGAAGAGTATGATTCGTTTTGAAAATGTATATAAAAAATATATAGATTCAGATATACAATTAAAAAAGTCTTTTAAAGAAAAATTATTTACAAAAAAGGCAAAGAAAACAGTTATTCATGATTTAAATTTAGAAATTAACGAAGGAGAAATTGTTGGTTACATTGGTGAGAATGGTGCTGGAAAATCTACAACAATAAAGATGTTGTTAGGAATTATCCCTGCAGATTCTGGTAATGTAACAGTTTTTGAAAAAGATTCATTCAAGAATCGTCGAAAAAATGCTTCTGAAATTGGAGTTATGTTTGGACAGAAATCTCATCTCTGGTGGGATTTACCATTGTTAGATTCTTTTAAATTTTTACAAAAAATTTATTCTAAAACATCTGTTGAAGATGATAAATTGTTAGAATGGTTAATAAATGAATTAGAGGTAAAAGCATATATAAATCAACCTGTTCGAGAACTTTCTTTAGGACAACGTATGCGTGGAGAATTTGTTTGTGCTTTACTTCATTCTCCTAAGTTAGTCATTTTAGATGAACCTACAATCGGTATTGATGTTCAAACAAAACAAAAAATGATGGAAATTATTTTAAAAGTTAATGAGCAAAAGAATATGACATTCATGATTACCAGTCATGATTTTCAAGAGATTGAGAAAGTTTGTCAAAGAATTATTATTCTGAACAAAGGTATCAATGCATATCAAGGAAGTATTGAAGAATTTAAAAATCAATATTCTTATTTGAAAAAAGTTATCATTTATCACGAACAAGGACAGCATGAATTGATAGAGAATTCAACTATAAAAGTATTAGGAAAGAATATTTTTTCTACTGAATATTTTTTTGATACTCGTGAAATTTCAGAAGAATTAGCTATTGAATTTATTCAAGATAATTATCATCCTGATAATTTAGAAGTTGTTCATTTAAGTTTATCAGAATTAATGACGGTAAAGAGGGTGTTAGAATGAAAGGTTTATTAGCATACATACTTTACCAGTTTAAGTCTAATAAAAAATATCGCATGAATAATGTTATGACGATTATGAGTACATTTATTGCTATTGTAATTCAGTATTATATTTGGACATATGTTGAAAAAATAAATGGAATGAATACACAACAAATTATTATTTATTCTATGTTTGCCTTAACATTATCGTCTTTATTACCTTTATTTTCTTCAGCTGATTTTATGAATCATATTATTTTAAAGGGAACAATAGCTAATTATTTACAGCGTCCACAAATGCTGTTTTTAGTCAATTCCTCTATTCAAATTGGAAATAGTTTTTATAAGATTATTTATCGAATTATTCCGATTTGGCTTATTTATATTATTTTTTTCAAAATAAATCTCATAAATGTAAATAGTGTTCTTTTGTTGGCATTACTATCTTTATGTTTCAGTTGGATACTTTCATTAATTATTGGTCATATTATTGGATTACTGTCTCCGTATTTAATTAGTATAAATGGAACTAAAAGTTTAATTTCTGGCTTAATATTATTACTTGGAGGGGGAGTTTTACCGATAGATATTTATCCTGAACCCTTAAAATTAATTGTATTAAAACTGCCTTTTGTTGCATTACAATATTTTCCTAGTGCAATATTAAGTGGAAGTCAATTATTTTCTTATACGACTGCACTGTTAATTCAATTATGTTGGATTCTTTTCTTTCTCTTAGTTTTATTCATTATACAAAAAAGAGTCTACTCAAAACTTGAAATTATGGGAGGGTAACATGATGATTCGTTCGTTAAAATTTTATAGAAAAATTTATACTGAATTTATAAGAATGGATATCAAACGAATAATGATGTATCCTATTGATTTTATTTTAGGAAATATGGGCTTTTTTTTAGAAACAATTTCAACTTTATTTGTTCTTTATATCATTGTTATGAATACAGGATTTTTAGGTGAGTTTAGTGGATACGAAGTTTTATTTTTTTATTCTTATTTAATGTTAGTAAACGCTCTATGGGAAATATTTTTTGTAACTGTACTTGAAATTCCATATATGATTCAAAGTGGAGAGCTAGACATTTTCTTAGTAAGACCCTTAAATATTTTATTTCAATTTATTATTTTTCAACTAGATGAAGAATCTGTATTTGAAACGGTAGTAGCTTTATTGTTATTAATAGGATCAATCACTCAATTATCTGGATTATGGACAGGTATTTTCTTTATTAAATTACTTTTCTTTATACTTTCTTCTATTTTTATTAGATATGCTATTTATCTATTTTTAAGTACTACTGCATTTTGGTGGGTATCAAATGATGGAATTAAAAGTATTTTTTGGGAAGTTTCTCAACTTGGAAATTATCCAATTTCAATCTATCCTCAATGGTTAAAAGCTGTATTAATGATTATACCATTTAGTTTTATAGGATATTTTCCTGTACATGAGTTGTTACTAAGTACTAATCAATTTACTTTAGAAACATTAATGAATTTTAGTTCAGGCTGGATTATATTTTATTTAGTTTATCAATTCTTTTGGAAACAAGGATTAAAGAAATATCAAAGTATTGGTGGTTAAATCCATGTAAAAAAGCTAAAATATTATATCAATCATTGCATTCAGCTTGACTTTTTCTTTGAAAAATTATACGATTGAATACATTCTATGGGGATGGTATTTAGTAGACAAAGGAGAAGTTTAATGAATCAAATATTTGTACATCAATTTGATGCTTTGTTAGAATTACGTCATTTTTTATCCATTATTATTGCATGTTTATGCGGATGGGCGATTGGTTATGAACGTAAATCACGTAATAAACAGGCTGGGGTGAAAACCCATGTCATTGTTGCATTAGCTTCTGCTTTAATGATGATTGTTTCCAAAGAAGCTTTTTTGGAAACTCCTGATGCAGCAGATACTACTCGTATTGCTGCTCAAGTAGTTAGTGGTATCAGTTTTATCGGTGGTGGTATTATCTACATGCGTGATATGCGTGTTAGTGGTGTAACAACTGCTGCTGGTTTATGGGCAACTTCTGGGATTGGAATGGCAATAGGTGGAGGATTCTGGTTCTTTGGAAGTGCGTGTTGTGCAGTTGTAGTAATTGTTCAATTATTGACACATCGTAAAATTAGTGTGAATCGACAAATGTATCAATTAAATATTACTGGAATAATTAGTCACTTAAATGTTATACATGATATTCATCGTCACTGTAATTTAAAACAATATCAATCTTCCAATGTAGAAGTAAAGAAATCAGAGGAAGGTTACGAGCTTTATATTCAAATTGATAATGATGCTCGTGTTTTTGTTCAAGATTTTAAAAAGACAATTCAAGAAAAGGGAATTGATTTTAAAATTAAGAAAGTGAAATTTAAATCAACAATGGGATAATAAAATAAGAAAGTCTTGGAGGAGTATGATTGCTCCCTTCAAGGCTTTTTGTTTATGGTATAATAGGTTAAAGTAGGTTGTAATTGTATGGATAAACAAGAGAACTTAGAATCGTTAAGAGCAATGATTTCAGCTGTTATTTATGGACTTGTTATTGGGGATTCATTAGGGTTCCAGTCGAGTTTGAAGAAAGAGATAATTATATTCTTGATGATATGATAGGTTATGGGACATATCATCAACTTCCTGGAGCTATTGTTGCCTCGATTATCTATATTTTTCTATTAAAAGATATACTATCTAATGATACAGACACAATTGGCGCCATTACAGGTACACTAGCTGGAGCTAAATATTCTTTAGCATCAATCCCTAAAGAATGGATAGAAAAATTAGCCAATAAAGCCTTAATAGATGAAAAGTGCGAACAATTATTTAATAGAATAATTAAAGTTTAATAATCGTATCATTTATTGTTTAAGTAAAAATATAGCAACACATCTAACACTTTCGTAATGATCCATAAAATAATGGCATAATAAAAGAAATAGAAGAAATAAGAAATACTGACGATGATGCCTAATAAGACAAAAATAACAATGGAAAATATCCAAAATAGTTTTAGATATAGTAATAGTTTTTCACGAATAAAAAATTCTTCATTACTTAATGTTGATTGAGGTCCATCGAACTTATCGATTAGTTGAATCAATTTTTTCATATTTTCTTCCTTTCAAAATAAAAATAGTATTGTGATTATACACTAAAAGTTCGCTTGTGACTATGAATAATTTTGAAATAAAAAAGGAGTATGTTAAAATAATTCAGAATAAAGTTACAAGTAGTAAGAAAGGGTGAAATTGATGGCAACGATACAATGGTATCCTGGACATATGGCAAAAGCTAAAAGAGAAGCAATTGAAAAACTAAAGTTAGTAGATGTTGTAATTGAATTAGTGGATGCACGTATCCCGGAATCAAGTCGTAATCCAATCGTAAATGAGA
>CAUQAL010000070.1:0-8108 GCA_963515985.1 uncultured Granulicatella sp. | reverse complement strand
ATTTCTAAGCCTTATTCATCATAAAAAATGGAGCCGAGGGGAGTCGAACCCCTGTCCAAATATATCGACACAATCAAATCTACATTCATAGTTTATCGATTTAAAGTTTCGCTACTGATTAGCTGATAAACAAGCATCATCTTAAGCTAGCCTGATCATCTCTGTTTCACTTAGACAGACGGAAAAGTGAACCGTATCCCACTAATAATGAGACCTGGACCCGAGCACATGGGCGATGCCGGACAGATCTTAGCTTGCAGGTATTAAGCTGCGAAAGCTAAAGTGTTTGTTTGTTGTTTGTCAGTTATATTTAACTGTAACGTTTTTACGTAGCCGTAACCTACGAAATGCATTGAAAGCTCAACCTATACCTGTCGAATCCGTAACGACCCCGTATATTCTTTTATACTAACAAAAAATCAACCTTCACGCAAATGTTAAGTGCTATTATCTATATATGCAAAAAATTATGAAGTGACCCCAAAAAGTCTAACTTTTAGAGGCCACTTTAATTTTATAAATCTTTCTGTGTTTATTTTTCAAATAATGTCATTGGTAATAATGAGAATTCACGCTCTACCGCTTCTTTTCTCAATGCAAAATGACTAGTTTGATTTAATGCTTTCAAATGATATTGTCCATTTGAATATTCCACAATATTTAAAGAAGAATTATCAATCATATCTGATAATTTAAAATCAGGAATTAATTCATGTAAAATATTACGGATCGTCATTCCATGGCTAACAATTAAAATATGTTGATTCGTATCACGATGTTTATCGATTACTTTAATCAACCCTTGTTCTACACGAGTCCAAAATTCCATAAAGTTTTCTCCAATATGATCTGGATCCATTTCTTTAATTTGATTCATCTCTTCTATGACATTTCTACCATCATTTTGATCAAAAGTACGTTGTAATGTTTTATATAAATTTGTCCAAACTTCTGTTGCATTTTGTCCTTCTAAACTTCCGAAAGAAACTTCACGAAATTCTGGCATCATTTGTATCCTTAATTGCTCTCTTAAAGGATGATCTCTTAATACTAATTGAGCTGTTTCAATTGTTCTTCTTAAATCACTTGTATACACTGCGTGAAATGGAATATCTCTCATTCCTAATCCAGAACGGATGGCATCTAATCTACCTTCTTTTGTTAATGGAGTATCTGCCCAGCCTTGAATTTTATTGTATCGATTAAAAACTGTCTCGCCATGTCTCATGAAATATAATGTAACACCTTTATCTGCCATTATGTTTCCTCCTCAAATCATTTGCTACTACCATTGTACTCAATTTTGCTTAAAAAATCATATATTTAGGATGAAAGTTTTGAAAAATCCCAAATATCTGTTGCTAAACCTTCATAAAATTCCGGTTCGTGGCAAACCATTAAAATACTACCCTTATATTCCTTCAAGGCACGTTTTAATTCGTCCTTAGCATCCACATCTAAGTGGTTCGTTGGTTCGTCTAACACTAATACATTTGATTCATCATTCATTAATTTACAGAAACGAACTTTTGCTTGTTCTCCCCCGCTTAGTACTTGAACTTGACTTTCAATATGTTTACTTGTTAAACCACAACGCGCTAATGCCGCACGAACTTCTGGTTGAGTCATCGATGGGAATGTATCCCAAATTTCTTCCAAGGCTGTTTTACGATTTCCTTGAGGAGTTTCCTGTTCAAAATATCCTAAATCAATATAGTCTCCTCGAACAACATTCCCTTCTAATGGCTTAATAATACCTAATAAGCTCTTTAATAGGGTGGTTTTTCCGATACCATTTGCTCCGACAATCGCGATCTTTTGTCCACGTTCCATTTCTAAATTCAACGAACCCGTTAAAGCACGGTCGTATCCAATGACTAATCCTTCTGTTTGGAAAATATAACGGCCTGGTGCACGAGAAGTTTTGAACTCAAATTTAGGTTTTGGTTTTTCACTCGCTAGCTCAATCACTTCCATTTTATCTAATTTCTTCTGACGTGACATTGCCATATTACGAGTAGCTACACGAGCTTTATTTCGATTTACAAAGTCTTTCAAATCTGCAATCTCTTTTTGTTGACGATTATAAGCCGCTTCTAATTGAGATTTCTTCATCGCATACACTTCTTGGAATTGATCATAATCTCCCACATAACGACTTAATTCTTGATTATCCATATGGTAAATTAAGTTGACAACACTATTTAAAAATGGAATATCATGAGAAATTAAAATAAACGCATTTTCGTACTCTTGTAAATAACGTTTTAACCATTCAATATGTTCCACATCTAAGTAGTTCGTTGGTTCGTCTAATAATAAAATATCTGGTTTTTCTAATAATAATTTTGCAAGTAAAATTTTCGTACGTTGTCCACCACTTAATTCACTCACATCACTATCCATACCAAATGCTACAACACCCAACGCACGAGCCACTTCATCGATTTTTGCATCTAAAATATAAAAATCATGACTATCTAAACGCTCTTGAATTTCTCCAACTTCTTCTAACATTGCATTCATAGAAGATTCATCTGCATCGCCCATTGCCATATATAATTCATTCATACGAGCTTCTGCAACAAATAAATCATCAAATGCTTTACGTAAAACTTCTCGAACGGTCATTCCTTTTTCTAAAACTGTATGTTGATCTAAATAACCAACTTTTACATTTTTAGACCATTCGATTTTCCCTTCATCTGGTTGAAGTTTCCCGGTTACAATATTCATAAAAGTGGACTTACCTTCACCATTCGCTCCGACTAATCCAATATGCTCCCCTTTTAATAAACGGAAACTGACATCATTAAAAATTGCACGTTCCCCAAATCCATGGGTTAATTTTTCTACATTTAAAATACTCATTGATTATCTCCTTCAAATTTCTCTGGGTCATTGTATCATATTTACAAGAGGAATATCAAAGTATAGGTGGAAAATTTTCTTTTCTATTATTCCAATAAGAAAAAGCCTTACAGATTTTTCCGTTAAGGCTTTGTTGTTTCGTTTATAAATATTTTTAATCGTCTATTCTCTTTTGTAGTATTTTTAATTTTTCTTGTCCTACTTTTAACATTGCCTTTTCAACCTGATTCCACTTTCCAAATAACACCTCTTGTAGAACAGTTGCTGCTGAAATTGTATCTTCTTTTGAATCAAAAATACAATTTCTATCTCTTTGATAAATTTGAATTCGTTCAAAAAGTCCTATTTGTTCCAATAACTGAGTATTCTGAACTAAATTTTCTACTATTCTATCATGATACTCTTTTGGGGTTGCTCTAGCTTGTTCTGGGTTAATAGCGAATAGTTCCTCATATCGAATGACTGTACTTAAATACGACAATTCTGGTTTTGTAGCTATTAGAGCCAATTGAACTGTATACCCTTTATTTCGTAGTATTTCACTAGTTTTTCTAGGCACTTCAACAGTTCGTAATGTTCCTTCTATTAAAAGATGATATCCCAAATTACTTAGCTTCTCTACTAGACATTCTACCATCTTTCCTGCAAATTGTTTTGTATATTCAACACTATCTTTACCATAGTTTTGCTGTAAAATTAAATAACGTGGATGCTGAAATCGAAAACTATCTCCATCTATAATAATGATATTTCCTTGAAACTCTTTTTGTTTAATACGATGAATTGTTGTCTTACCAGCTCCACTTTGACCACCTAGTAAAATTGCTATTGGATTTTTAGTGGATTGCTTACCTCTTATCAACGATCGTATATTGCGTTTCAGTACAAGTTGAAACTCTTCTTCCGTATACTCTTCAATATCCATCAAGCTACCATCCGTTTCTCTGTGATGTTTATCATACGTTCAATACCATCCAAGTACCCAACATAACGCTCTAACTCTTCAAAACTATTCACTAAATAAATATTTGTATGAATTAAATCAGATAAATCATCACTAATGACAACCCAAGGATTACTCTCATCATCAACCTCTATTCTTTGAATATTTTGATAATGATAAAGACGTGCTAATAAATTCGCCCCACGCTCTTTTACAATTTCAATTTTTAAAGTCAATTCATACTCTTCCATAGGAGTTAACATTTTTTCTTCTCCTACAACATCGACATAAGAAACATTTAACTTCTGGCAAATTTTATCAATTAGTTCAATAGAGATAGAACTTGTTCCATTTTCGTAACGACTTAAACTATTGCGAGAAACTCCAATCAATTTTGCAAATTCAAGTTGCGTTAACTGATTTTTCTTTCGTAATACTTTTATATTTTTTCCAATCATAGTTACATCCCCCTATTCGATAAAATCATTATAGCATACTCAAAAATAAAACGCACCAATTTTGGTGCGTTTCTCAATGATATCTTCCCTTATGCAAATTGCGCATGATACAAATCAGCGTAAATGCCGTTTTTATTCAATAATTCCTCATGTGTACCATCTTCTGCTAAACCATCTTCTGTTACTACAATAATACGATCTGCATGTTGAATAGTTGCTAGGCGGTGCGCAATAATAAAAGTCGTTCTTCCCTTTGCAAGTTCATCAAAGGATTGTTGGATGAATTTCTCCGTTTGCGTATCTAATGCACTTGTCGCTTCATCTAAAATTAAAATCGAAGGATTTTTTAAGAAAATACGGGCAATCGATAAGCGTTGTTTTTGTCCGCCGGATAGTTTTACCCCACGTTCTCCGATTTGAGTATCTAATCCAAATTCTAAATCATCGACAACTTCTCTTAATTTAGAACGTTCAATGGCTTCTTCTACTTCTTCATCTGTTGCATCTAATCGTCCATACAGAACATTTTCACGAATCGTTCCATTAAATAAAAATACATCTTGTTGAACAACTCCAATTTGACGTCTTAACGATTGCATTGTAAAGTTTCGAATATCTTGCCCATCGATTAAAATTTCTCCCTCTTGTAATTCATAAAAACGAGGTAATAAATTCACCAATGTTGTTTTTCCTACACCAGAAGGGCCTACAAAAGCAACAGTCTCTCCCTTCTTCACATCCATTGAAACATGTTCCAAGACTGCTTTATTTTCTTCATATCCAAAACTTACATTGCGATAAGAAATATCTCCTTCAAAATGAGGCGCTTCAATTGCATCAGTTCGATTTTGAATATCCGGCTCAATAGCCATTAATTCTTGATAACGACGGAATCCAGCAACTCCTTTTGGATATAATTCAATCATCGAATTCATTTTATCAATCGGTCGAACAAAGACATTTGCTAGTAAAATATACCCCACTAATTCTCCCGCAGTAAGTTGTCCTGTAACAGTAAAATACGAACCTAGCATTAACGTAAATAAATTAATACTACGCATTAATAAATAATTAAACGAACTACTTGAACCCATTGTTTTATAAAACTGAATTTTATTCGTACGATATTCTTGAATTAATCCTTCAAATAATTGTTGTTCATGTTCTTCATTAGCAAAAGCTTTTACGACACGCATCCCACTTAAAACATTTTCCAAACCAGCAGAATAGTGAGCTAATCCTTTATAAATTTGACGATTAATAGCTGACATCTTTCGATTGAAAACTGCTAAAGCAACCGCTAAAAATGGAACAAACACTATCGTCCATAAAGCTAACGTAGGCTGAACTTGATACATCAATACAAACGAACCAATTAACGTCATAATAGCGATAAATAATTCTTCAGGTCCATGATGTGCTAATTCACTAATATCAAATAAATCACTTGATAAACGACTCAATAATTCACCAATTTTCATATTATCAAAAAATGAAAATGATTGTTTTTGAATATGCGCAAATAAATTTCTTCTCATATCCGTTTCAATATTAATTCCTAATAAATGCCCGAAAGATACGACAATATAATTTAACACGGTAGAAGTCGCATATAGAAGCACTAAACTAAATCCTACTACTAAGATAATTCCAACATTTTGTTGTGGTAATACTTCATCAATGACACGATGAACCATTACAGGAAAGGCTAATTCTAAAATTGCTACAATAACCGCACAAGTAAAGTCTAATAAAAATAATTTTCGATACGGTTTATAATATTTAATAAATTCTTTCAACATGTACTAATTCTCTCCTTTTGCATAATGCATGCTACTCCAGTCTTTCCATTTATAAACGAAATGTCCATATAAAACCGTTAAAGCATTCGAAAGTAACATCGCAATCCAAATACCTGTAGCTCCTAACTCTGTTAAGCTTCCTAAAATCCAAATAATTGGTAAACGAGCAACCCATAAACGACCAATTGACATATTCATGGAATATTTTGTTGCACTACAACCTTGGAAAAATCCACTATACGCAGAAAACATCCCCATAAAGAAGATAATGAATGCTGTGTAATATAAATATTCAACCGCACTATTCCAAAGAATCGTATCCGTTACATCTTTAATAAAAATATGAAGTAAAGCATCTTGCCACATAAAAATAGCGACACTTCCAACTCCAGAAATAAGTAATACCCAAATCAATGCTCGTTTGAAAATCGCATGAGCTCGCTCAAATAATCCTGCACCCATATTTTGCCCAATGATTGCAGTTAAAGCAGATCCAATTCCCATTTGCGGTTGCGTTAAAATATCTGAAATACGATTGACCATAGAATAAGCTGCAAGAACAGAAGTCCCGTATGACTGAATTAACCCATTTAATACGGTAAAACCAAATGCAGCTCCCCCATATCCAAATGCAGAAGGCCATGCTACTTGTAAAATTTTACGAATAACAGATTTATCATAATCTACTTCATACAATGGAACATGAATAATGGATTCTCTTCTAGTAGCCATAATCGCTAAAAGCCATAATATAATTTTAGCAATTACCGTTGCCCAAGCAGCTCCTTCAATTCCCGCATTTAATCCAGGAATTTGTGTAAAAGGAATCGTTGCAAAAATAAATATCGGATCTAATAGGACATTCGTGATAGATGAAATCGTACTTACAACTGTAATGACTCTTGTTCTACCTTGCGCATTCAGCAATGCTTGATATCCAAAATAAGCAAAATCAAAAAATAATCCAATAAAATTAATTTTTAAATACGCAGTCGACTTTTCATAAAAGACGCCACTAGCTCCCATCCATTCTACAAATTGACCAGCAAAAATATAGCCAATCGTTGATAATAAAAAGCCAAAAATAAACGTTAACGCCATCGTATTCCAAGTATATTTCTTCGCTAATTTTAAATCATTTGCCCCAAAATATTGTGCAATAAGAGCCGTAGCTCCAACACTAATTCCTAAACCTATTGAGATAAATAAAAAATTTAACGGCCAAATAAACGCAGTTGCCGCAAAATCTTCAGCAGACAACTGAGCTACATACAATCCATCCGTTAAATTATATAAAGTTCGAATTAAATTATTAATCATTAAAGGAGTAGCAATCATTAAAATGACTCGATTAATATTTCCACTCGTTATAAAATTTTTTGTATTCTGTTTCTCCATTTTAATCACCTTTAACAGTATACAAGATTTTGAAGGATTAAGGTAGTGTTATGGTATTTCTATGAACTATAGATTGGATGAAAAATGAATTTTCTATAGTAGAATACACTTGAAACTGCAGGTTTGCTGGCGTCCTTTACTACTTATCAAAAAAATCTACATCTCATACGCACCCTCATAAAATCACGAAAAAAGAGAAATGATTTTTTATAGTAGCAAGCACATTAGTAGCCACCAGGTGGCTACTAATGTTAGGAAAATTTGAGACCTAGGCTCAAATTTTAGCCATGAAACCGCAGGTTTGCTGGCGTCCTTTGCTACTATTAAAAAAATCAATTTCTCTTCCGCTCCAAGAAAAAAAGGCCAAGCTCTGCTTGACCTTCCAATTACTTTTCTCGAAATTACTTTTTAGTTTCTTTGAAAACAACGTGTTTACGTAATTTTGGAGAATATTTTTTTAATTCTAAACGCTCTGGGTTGTTACGTTTGTTTTTGCTTGTTAAGTATAAACGTTCACCTGTTTCAGCACATTCTAATAAAATGTTGATACGCATGAATGACACCTCTCATTTCCAAATAGATTCAATAACTCATCGATTTTTTTACGATTTGCCTGTTTATAATAACAAAATCCTA
>CAUQAL010000069.1:0-8443 GCA_963515985.1 uncultured Granulicatella sp. | reverse complement strand
GTTCTGAATGGTTCCAAAATTTCAAATCTTTAGGAGATAACTTTATCGAAGTTTTAGAGCTGTGTTGTTCTGAATGGTTCCAAAATTACCAGAAATTATGAGTAAATACATCGAACAGTTTTAGAGCTGTGTTGTTCTGAATGGTTCCAAAATTTTATCATTGATCAAAATATCCAAATCTTCAGTTTTAGAGCTGTGTTGTTCTGAATGGTTCCAAAATCGGCTTATGGCAAAACGTGGAAGTAAAACAGTTTTAGAGCTGTGTTGTTCTGAATGGTTCCAAAATTGAACAAGCTATATATCTTGATAATGTCCGGTTTTAGAGCTGTATTGTTCTGAATAGTTCCAAAATAATTAGATATTGAAAAAAGTGTATCTTGGTTTTCATTATTCTATTTGTAAGAGTGTTGGTTTTATAACCATTAGCAAAATGCAGAAAGAGTGAACATTGGTCAGGGAATAAATAAACTAACACACAAGAAACAAAAAGAAGCATATGCTAAAGGATACCAATTCCATAAATAGCAATTAGAATCTATCTAGGTGTTTTTTGCATCCAGTAATAAGATTCTTGGTGGTTCAGCAACTTCTTTCTTTGCCATGGTACTATTGGCATTGTTGTCATTGATTGTCAAAATCATAGAAATAATGACAAAAAAATAACACCGCTCATGACTTTGACTAGCTGAGTGGTGTTAAATCATCATAAAATAGCCACCGTCTTTTTAACGGTCTACAAGAGAGTCGAGTTATCGCTCGGCTCTTTTTGTATCTTTAGTATAACACAAATTGTGTAATTTATAAATCATCCGAGCAACCATTGATCTGTTTATAAGCGTTAATCTAAAAATGTATATTCGTTTCATTTGCGTATAAAAAATTTTTTCTTCTTAAATTTTAGTTGAGATACCAAAAATTATTTTCTAAAGAGGTTGACAAAACGAAATAAAAGGATTATAGTTAGTTACACAAGTAGTTAACCGGTAAAGTGTTTGATTTTATAGAAAGGAAGAGAGGAATGAAATTTGATTTTCAAAGTGACTTGCCGCTATTTCAGCAAGTGGCTTACCAACTAGAATTAGAAATTTTTAGAGGAACTTATCAAGAAGGGGATCAAGTTCCTTCAACAACAGAGATATCCACGAGTTATCAAATTAATCCAGCAACAGTATTAAAGGGGATGAATTTATTGGTTGCACAAGATATTTTAGAAAAACGTAGAGGATTAGGAACATATGTTAGCGTAGGTGCAATGCACATTATCCAAACAAAACGACAAAAAGAATTTTTGGAATCGACCATTCCAACGATTGTTCAAGAAGCACAAACATTAGGAATTAGTAGTCAGGAACTATTATCAATGATAGAAAAAGAAATGACTCGATAAGGAAGTGAAAGAAATGACATTAGAAGTTAGAAATTTATCAAAAAAATATAAAAAAAATCTTGCAGTAAAAGATGTGAGCTTTACATTACAACCAGAAAGCATTTATGGATTACTAGGTAGAAATGGTGCTGGAAAAAGTACGGTTTTAAATATGATTGCCCATCGAATTGAAAAAAATTCAGGAGAAATCTTATTAGATAATCAGCCATTATGGACAACTCCAGAAAAAATGAGTGATGTATACTTATCAAGTCCTGAAAATTGGTTCCCAATTGATTGGAAAGTGAAAAAAATTGTTAAAGTTTTCCAACAAATTTATCCAGAATTTGATACCGAGTTTGCCGAAGAATGTATGAAAGTATTCGGAGTGGATGAGAAAAAGAAATTAGTCGAATTATCTACAGGGTATAAAAGTATTGTGAAGTTAATATTAGCATTAAGTGTACCTGTATCCTATGTATTTTTAGATGAACCAGTTTTAGGATTAGATGCAAACCATCGTCAATTATTTAATAAAAAATTATTAGAAGCGTATGCTCGTAGACCAAGAACTTTTGTGATTGCTACTCATTTGATTGAAGAAATCTCTTACTTATTAGAAGAAGTCATTGTGATTCGTGATGGGGTCACTTTCCAACAATCAAGTGTTGAAGAAATTTTACAACATGCTTATTTAGTAACAGGATCAAAAGCAGTTGTGAGTGAATTTATTGCAAATCAAACGATTATTCATCAAGAGGAAGTTGGTAATCAATTACAAGCAGTGATTATTTCACAACAAGTTCCTCAAGAATCAGTTGATTATTCTGTTCGTCGCTTAACATTACAAGAGTACTTTATTCAACTAACTCGTAAGGAAGGTGAATGAGATGTCTAGATTTTATCAATTATTAAAAATTCAAATTTTGGATTATTTACGTATTTTATTAATTGGTTTAGGTTCCTATTTGGGTGTCATTAATGTTTTAAATTTTATAGATAGATCAGAGGGATTTTCATTTACAATTAATTTACCAGCCATAAGTTTTTTAGCGATTACTTTATTAGGAATAGCTTTTTCAGTTGCTGATTTTAGAATAATGAATCAATTGAGTTTTACAAGAATGGAGCAATATAAATTTCCAATTTATATGGGAGTTATTATGACAACATTATTAACACTCAAAAATATTTTCTTTTATGTATTAGCTAGTAAAGCAGCTTCAGTAGGAATTAAATTAATTCAATGGACTGATTTAGAAAATAACTTTGTTTTAGGAACTTTTTCTTTATGGGGATGGTTACTAGTGATGTTTTTATTCTCATCAATTATAGGGTTTATTCTAAATAAGTTTAATAATCAAAAGATTGTGTTAGTCGTTACTGCAACAAGTTTAGGGGGAATATTTGTACTTTTAGGAATTCTTGCTCGCTTTGAAGCGGTGAATAACTTCCTAGATGGAATGATTCAATACAATATTCCACTTAGTTATATGATGATTGCTATTTGTGTTTTACTATTATACGTTGTGATTCGTCATCATGAAAGTAAAGAAGTCGGCGTAGGAATGTAGAGGTGAGTGTCATGTCAAATTTACAAAAAAGGCTATTAAAGTTATTTTTTATTGAACGTTTAAAAGTGTTCGGATTTTCATTTTTATTCTTTAGCGGTATAGTTGTTATTTTTTCACTGATTCCTCGCATGGAAACTTTTGTGTTTGAGTTTGAGTTTGAGGGAAGTACATTGATAACATTTTCGATGATATTTAGTATATTTTTAAAATGTATCCCTCAATTTCAATTGAGTACAATGGCAGGATTAACTCGAAAAAAAATCATAATGAATGAATTGTTATTGAATAGTATGAATGTACTAATAACCGTAATCATCGTTTTGATGGCTTCAACTTTACACATGGATTGGACGATCGGATCAGTTCATATTTATTTTAGTGTAGAAATGCTAGAGTTTGGTTTAAATTCTATGACAGGAATGCTAGCTATTTTTCTAAGCTTATTTGCAAGTTTTATGGGTGTGACAACTTTCTTCATTGTGATGAACAAATTTACATCGAAAAAAACATTTGTGTTTTTGATATTTTTAGCGTATCCAATCGTTGGAATTCTTGTCATGATTGTGACATCGATTCCGAATTTGTTAAGTTTCTTATTAGCGAGTTACAATTTCTATGTTCAAAATCTATTGATTGGAAATGTCATTCTTTGTGGAATGATGACAGTTTTCTTTCTACTTGCAATTTATAAACATGAAAGCAAGAGTACAGTCTCCGATATTTAAACGATAAAACATGTTAGTAGTATTTGCTAACATGTTTTATTTATTATGAGAAATTTAAGAAAATAGGCTTTTCCCACAAAATCGAACAATCCATGGTATAATGAATCAAGAGAAAAGAAGAAAGAGTGAACAACATGTCAAAAGCAATAGGATTCATTGATTCTGGAGTGGGAGGACTAACGGTCTTAAAAGAAGCCTTAAAGCAATTGCCTCATGAATCAATGATTTTTTTAGGAGATTCTGCAAGATGCCCGTATGGAAATCGAACAGTTGAAGAAATTCGAAAATTTACAAAAGAAATGGTTCAGTTTCTTCTTAAAAAAGATGTAAAGATGATTGTTATTGCCTGTAATACCGCAACAGCAGTAATTCTAGAAGAATTACAAGAAACATTAGAGATTCCAGTAGTGGGCGTAATTCAGCCAGGAAGTTTAGCCGCTATTAAACAAACAAAAACACAGAAAATTGCAGTATTAGGAACTCATGCAACGATTGAAAGTGATGTATATCGTAAAACATTACAAAAGAAAAATCATGAATTATGGGTTACAAGTTTAGAATGTCCAAAATTTGTTCCTTTAGTGGAAAGTAATCAAACAGATTCACCGATTGCAAAAAAAGTGGTCGCACAAACATTACAACCTTTAATGGGAAAAGAATTCGATACATTAATATTGGGATGTACTCATTATCCATTGTTAAGACAAAGAATCCAAGCAGTTGTAGGGCCTCAAGTGACATTAATTGATTCAGGGGCAGAAACTGTATCGACCGTAAGTGCGTTATTAGACTTTAATCATTTAGCAGAAAATTATGAAACGAATCCTTCTCCAACATTAGAACTCTATACAACTGGTTCGCCCATTTTATTTAAAGAAATTGCGGAAAATTGGTTAAATAGAAGTCCATTGACCGTTGAGAAAGTTTGTTTAGAACCTTATAGGGAGGAAAATATGTCTCAAAAAGAATTAGTCATCGCTACAAAAAATACTGGTAAAGCAAAGGAGTTTGCAAGTATTTTTGAACCAAAAGGATATAGTGTCAAAACTTTATTAGATTTCCCCGAATTAGAAGATGTAGCTGAAACAGGTCATACATTTGAAGAAAATGCTCGTTTAAAAGCAGAAACCATTGCAGAAAGACTTCAAAAAATTGTATTAGCAGATGATTCAGGATTATGTGTGGATGCTTTAGAGGGACAACCTGGAGTTTACTCTGCAAGATTTGCCGGAAATCAAAAAAGTGATGCTGCCAATAATGCAAAATTATTAGCTGAATTAGGGGAATTACCTTCTGATAAAAGAAGCGCACATTTCCATTGTTGCTTAGTAATGGCTGCTCCAAATCATGAATCTTTAGTTGTTGAAGGTATTTGTGATGGAGAAATTGCAAAATTCCCTTCAGGAGAAGGTGGATTTGGATATGATCCATTATTTTTCGTCCCAGAAATTCAAAAAACATTTGGACAATTAACACGTGAAGAAAAAAATAAAATCAGTCATCGTGCAAAAGCTGTTCACTTATTAGTGGAACAATGGGAAGAATGGCTAGAATCAGTGAATCATTAGTAAGAGGTGAATGTATGAAAATTATTATTATGAGTGATAATCACGGGCAAAAAATGGCACTACAAAAAGTATTTGAACATTATCAATCAGAGCCAGAAGTGCAATTTATTCATTGTGGAGATTCAGAGTTTCCTTATGAAGATGCTATTTTTCACGAGTGTCTTCGAGTAACGGGAAATTGCGATTACGATACCAATTATCCAGAAGTAGCTGTATTAGAAGTAAAAGGAATTCGTTTTTTAGTAACACATGGTCATCTGCAAGCAGTGAATAGTGGTGTGTATCGATTAGCGAAGTTTGCTAAAGAACAAGGAGCTCAAGTAGCTTTTTACGGTCATACGCATAAACTGTATGAGGAAACATATGAAGGAGTATTATGTATTAATTCAGGAAGTGTTTCTTATCCAAGAGGACATTTTGCCATGACACCGACTTATGCTGTATTGACGATTCATTCAGAATCAGATATTGAATTACAATATTTTGATATGAAACATGAACCATTAGAAGGACTTCATTATCAGTATCATTTAGATACAGAAAGAGGATTTATTCATGATTAATCGAGTAGTACAAGATTTATTACTAGAAGAAAAGGATAAATTATTTATTGCAGCAGACAAAGTAGCGATTTTGGAAGAGGATCATACATTAGATCATGCGATGTTAGTCTTAACTCATGTACGTTATTCACTTATTCCAGTAGTTAATCGACAAAATAAATTAACAGGATTAATTTCATTAGCGATGATTTTAAATCAAGTGGCGACACTGGAAGAAATTGATTTAAGTCAATTACATGATTTTCAAGTAAAAGAAGCGATGGAAACGGATTTCCCAACGATTACATTTGATACAGAAATTGAAGATGTATTGAATGAATTAGTGAATCGTAATTTCTTATGTATTACAAATGAGAATAAAGAATTTGTAGGAATTGTGACAAGAAAAGAAGTTTTAAAACGAGTGAATTATATGGTTCATGAATTAAATCGTAAATATGAATTAGTGGAAAAATAAGAAAATGTTACTCCTTTTTACGGGAGTAACATTTTTATTTATTAGTAATATTTAGTGCGGTATTAGTTGTTGGAAGAGAAATACCTGCTTCAATTAAAGCTTCTTGATATAATTTTAAGAATTGATTATAAATCATATGTTGTTTTCCATTTTTCGTAAAAATACTAATTTTGAAAACAAATTGTCCGTTTGGAAGAGTTTGTGGACCAATAATAGTTGGACCTTTTACAATTTCAGGATATTGTCCAGCATTTTTAGTGTTGACTTGATCTACTGTATCATAAACAATCGTTAAATCTACATCATTATACAGTGGAATTTCAATTAAAGCCCTCATATCTCCTCTTGATTGATTGCTAACAACAGAAATACTACGGTTTGGAATGAAATGAAGTGTTCCATCAAATCCACGCACTTGAGTTGTTCTTACACCAACACTTGCAACAGTTCCTGTCACTGCTCCAATAATAACGGTATCTCCAACATCATATTGGCGTTCTAGTAAAATAAAGAAACCATTTACGACATCACTTAGAAATCCTTGAGCACCTAAACCAATAGCGACACCAGCAATCCCAGCTCCTGCTAATAGACTTGTGATTGGAATTCCTAAAATGACTAAAATCCAATAAATTAATACAAAGTATAGTAAATAATCCAAGCAGTTTTCCAATAATCTCATTAAGGTTTGCTTTCTAGCAATACTTTGTGTGGATAATTTGATAGATGAAAGTATAGTTTTTTGAAAAATTTTATGTAAAACTTTTTTCCCAAAGATAAATAAAATACATAGAATAGCTAACGAAATTAATTTCGATAAAATCTCAGATAAAATCATTTCCCACGGAATGGAAAGCCAATATTGTTCAAAAAAGCTTTGTACAGTTGAACGAAAGTCCATAGGGTTACCTCCTTTAATACTACTTGATATAGTTTATCATAATTAAAATAATTTAGAAAATACTATATCACTTTTAGTAGCGTTTTATGCATGATAGTGGTATTATGATTAATAATATCGGAAATTGAGGAGGGATGTTCAAAATGTCTGGAATAGAAGTTGCAGCTTTAATTGCAGCCTGTTCATTTTTAGGGTTAGTGGTCTTTTTAGTGCTAAGATTGAATCCGATTTTAAGCAAATTTGATCAAACATTAAACCATGTGAACAACTCTATTGAGATTATTACAAGGGATGTCGATAATTTGTCTATTGAAGTAGAGGGATTATTGAATAAAACAAATGCTTTAGTAGATGATATTAATGGAAAAGTAAAAAGAACGGATCCATTATTTACAGCTATTGGAGATTTAGGATTAACAGTTTCTGATGTAAATCATTCAACTCGTTCCCTTGCGACTAGAGTTTCAAGTATTAAACCAACTCGAACTTTAGGGGTTTTATCTGTTGGAAAAGCGATTTTATCAAGAAAGAAAAAATAATGAACGGAGTGAAGAAAAATGGGTAAAAAAACAGGCGGATTTCTTTTAGGAGCATTTATCGGAAGTGTGGCAGCGGCAACGACTGCATTATTATTTGCACCAAAATCAGGTAAAGAATTACGTGAAGATTTAGCAGTTAAAGCAGATGAATTGAAAGAACAATTATCTGACTATGTAGATATTTCAATTGAAAAGGGTGTTGAATTGTCAGAGGTAGCTTTAAATGCTACAGAAGATATTCGTGTGAATTTAAAAGATTCAGCTTCTCAATTAAAAGATACTGTTACAAAATCTGCAATTAATTTGAAAGAAGAAGTTTCTCAAACGGTAAGTAAAGTTCAAGATACTTTTACATCTAAAAAAGAAAAAGCAGAAGAAGTTGTTGCGGAACTTAAAGAAGAGGTAAAGGCGTAAAATAGACTTACCTGAAGTAGCTAAGGACGCAAGCAGCCTCGTTGTTGCGAGTCTCATTGCTAAACTTTGAGCCTAGGTCTCAAAGTTTCCTGTACTAGAAGCTCAGTAGCTTCTAGTACTCGAGCTACAGCGGTAAGTCTTTTTACTTGGAAGGAAAATAATGAGAGTCCGAAAAAAATAGACTTACCTGAAGTAGCTAAAGGGCGCAAGCAGCCTCACGAAAGCGAGTCTCATTGTCTAAGCTACGTTTTCTAAGACAATAAAAAAATAAACCGAGGAACTTTTGTACTGCACCCCAAAAGTTAGACATAAAAAATCTAACTTTTGGGGTGTTTT
>CAUQAL010000068.1:0-8693 GCA_963515985.1 uncultured Granulicatella sp. | reverse complement strand
GTGCTTGTAAATGTAAAATCGCACGTTCTGAAATTTCAGACATTACCATTGCGCCAATACCTGCTTGACGTTGAGCTTCTTGTACAACTACAACACGTCCAGTTTTTTGAACTGAAGCTAAAATTGTATCTAAGTCTAATGGTGAAACTGTACGTAAGTCGATAACTTCTACAGAAATGCCTTCTTTTTCTAAGTTTTCTGCTGCTTTAACAGATTCACGAACCATAGCACCGTAAGTAATAATAGAAACATCTGTTCCTTCACGAGTTACAGCTGCTTTTCCTAAAGGAACAGTATAGCTTTCTGCTGGAACTTCTTCACGGAATGAACGATATAATTTCATATGTTCTAAGTATACAACTGGATCGTTATCACGAATTGCTGAAATTAATAATCCTTTTGCATCATATGGGTTTGAAGGAATAACTACTTTCAAACCAGGAGATTGTGCAACTAAACCTTCTAAGTTATCTGAGTGTAATTCTGGTGTATGTACCCCACCACCAAATGGTGCACGGAATACGATAGGCATTTGACGAGTTCCACCCATACGGTAACGGTAACGAGCTGCTTGAGCAACAACACTGTCCATTACTTCAAATACGAATCCAAAGAATTGGATTTCAGGAACTGGACGGTAACCTTCTAATGCTAAACCGATTGCTAAACCACCAATACCTGATTCTGCTAAAGGAGTATTGAATACACGGTCTTCACCAAATTCATCTTGAAGTCCTTGAGTTGCACGGAAAACTCCTCCGTTTTTACCAACGTCTTCACCGAAAATTAGGACATTTTCATCACGTTTTAATTCTAAAGCCAATGCATCTGTAATGGCTTGAATCATTGTCATTTGTGCCATAATTATTTATTCTCCTTTGCTTCAAAGTAATCAATTTGTTCTTGGATAACATTTGTTGGTTCTTCAAACATTGTCTTCAAGAAGAATGAAACTTTTTGTTTTGGTTGTTTATCAGCTTCTTTGATTGCTTCTTTAATTTCTTCTTTAGTTGCTTCAATAACTTCATTTTCTTTTTCTTCAGACCATAAGCCTTTAGCTGTTAAGTAGTTACGGAAACGAATTAATGGATCTTTTTTAGCCCATTCATCTTGGATACCTTCTGGTTGATAACGAGTTGGATCATCCCCTGATAATGTATGTGGACCATAACGGAAGCAGATTGTCTCAATTAATACTGGACCATTCCCTGCAACAGCATATTCACGAGCTTTTTTAGTTACGGCATAAACTGCTAATGGGTCCATACCATCTACTTGGATACCAGGAATTCCTGCAGCTACAGCTTTTTGTGCTAAAGTTGTAGCAGCTGTTTGTAATTCACGAGGAGTTGAGATAGCCCAACCATTGTTTTGAATGAAGAAGATAGCAGGTGATTTGTATGCACCAGCATAGTTAATTCCTTCATAGAAGTCCCCTTGTGAAGATCCACCGTCACCTGTATAAGTAACAGCGACATTTTTCTTACCACGTTTTTGTAATCCTAATGCAACCCCTGCTGCTTGAACATATTGTGCACCAATGATGATTTGTGGTGGTAAAGCTTTTAATGATTCTGGGTACATATTACCTGCAACATGTCCACGAGACCATAAGAATGCTTGTGATAATGGTAAACCATGTTTTACTAATTGTGGTACATCACGGTAACCAGGTAATAATACGTCTTCTTTTTCAATTGCTTTGATAGAAGCTAATTGTGAAGCTTCTTGTCCAGCTGTTGGAGCGTAGAATCCTAAACGTCCTTGACGGTTTAATGCTGTTGAACGTTCATGTAAAATACGTGACCATACCATATCAGTCATTAATTCGACTAATTCATCATCTGATAAATCAGGTACTAGATCTGGATTTACAACATTTCCTTCTGCGTCTAACACTTGAACCATTTCAAAGTTCGTGTTATTTGGTGTGAAAAGTGCATCGAGATCGAATTTTTTCTTCGTTGCCATACTTTTTGTTTCCCCTTTTCTTTAAGAAATTGTGCTTCATAACAAAAATGAAGAAACAGAATATTGTTTCTGTATCATTTCTATTATTTTCATATACTAATTTACCATTCTTTTTTCACATATGCAAGTAATTAAGTTCAAGAATTATTTTTTATTTTTTGTGAATTGAATTACAATTTTTTCTTTATAATTAAAGTTTTTATTTATGTTTTTTTGTGCAGAAACTTTATTAAGTTTATACAACAACAAAATAAATGATAAATATAAAGGTTCTTTCTGTATTATATATCATTTTAAAACTGTATTACTTATATTAAAACAGTTTTACTTGCTCAAATAAATGATGCGTCTGTTCAAACTGAGAAATGGAAAGACCAATTAATCGTATCGACTCATTTTCATAGGATTCTATCAATAAATGATTCGCTTCTAACGCTATTTTCTCTTTTGTTTGAATATATTCTTCCAATGTTTTACTTCTTGTTTTCGTTTCAAAATCACTTTGCTTTAATTTGATTGTAATCGTTTTTGCTGCTAATTTATTTTTCTTTAGCCATTTTGATAGCTGTTTTGAGAATTGCTCAATGTAATGTTGTAATACTTCTTCATCCGTTGTGTCCTCTAATAACGTTTCTTCTTTTCCATAAGATTTTTTTTCCCGATACAATGTTAATACATCATTAGATTTTCCTCTTACTTGTCGATATAGCGCTTCTCCTTGCTTTCCAAAATGTTCTATTAAATACTCTTTTGAACAATTCAAAATATCTTCCCCAGTAAATAATTTTTTCTGATGTAATTTTTTTTCAGTTGCTTGTCCTACCCCAAAAAATTTTTCTACTGGTAAAGTTCTAATGAATTCTGGAAATGATTCTTGATCAATTACGGTAATTCCTGCAGGTTTTCTTTGTCCGGATGCAATTTTGGCTAAAAATTTATTAAAAGATACTCCTACAGAGCAAGTTAATCCAACTTCTTTATAAATGACTTCTTGAATTTCTCGAGCAATAATCGTTGCAGAAGATTGATTCATCGTATTCTCAGTCACATCTAAATACGCTTCATCAATGGACATCGGTTCTACTAAAGGTGTATATCGGTGAAATATTTCTCGAATTTGTAAACTTAACTCTCGATAACGTTCAAAATTCGGAGGAATAATGATTGCTTTTGGACATAATCGAATCGCCTTACTTGTGGGCATTGCCGATCGAACTCCAAAAGCTCTTGCTTCATAAGAACAAGTTGCTACCACTCCACGTTGATTGACTTTTCCACCCACAATAATTGGTTTTCCTCTTAAATGTGGATGATCCATTTGTTCTACTGAAGCAAAAAAGGCATCCATATCGACATGTAAAATTTTACGCATTTATTTCCTCCTTCCTTTTGTATTTATAAACCATTTAAAAAGTGGCAGAACGTATGCTCTACCACTTCACTTTTATAATTCAACTTCGCTATTTTCAGGCGTTACAATCGAACTTACTCCTGTTACATTGAAGTATTCTTCGCAACGTTGTTTTAATGCTTCCATTGCAAGTGTTGCTCTTTCAGCTTGATCTTTAGTCACAGATTCCATTACAAGAACTGCATTTGTTGTTTCTTCTTGTAACATCGTTCTCTTTGCTTCTCTCCAATTCAAGCAACGACATACAGCTCCATCATTATCGAAGTGGCAGATTTCACCTTCTAATGCTGGTGCATCTTCCTCAGCTCCTAACGGGAAGAAACTTTCTCCTCCTTTAGCTTTACCTAAGCGTAAATCTCCTTGGATTTTGTCTAAATCTTCTCCTCCTAATGGAACAGCATATTCAATAGAAATACTATTATAAATATCTACTAATGGAGTAATTAAACGGAATGTATGCCCTTGAGAAACACGTTTTAATAAAGCCTCAATAGAAGAACGAGCTCCTTTTTTTGTTTTGAACTTAGAATAGGCTTGTCTCCATTGTTGGATCACAAGATTATCACTAAACACTTCTTCTGTAAAATGAACTTGAGCTTTTTGACAAGCTTCTTGTAAAATCCCTTCGAAATAAGGATCTTCTGTTTCATCTACAAAATTATTAATGCCTTTCAATACTAAAACATTCACTTGCCCTTCTGGAAATAATTCCCAAAATTCTGGTTCTACAATAAATTTTGTCATTCTTCATTCTCCTATTCTAATTCTTCAAATCTCTGTTTCATTGTTGCATTATTTTTGACGAGTTTTTTTACCGTCAAATCGCTCGCTTTATTATTCGCTAATCTTAAATTATTTTCAGATGATAACAACGCATCTTTTGTTTTTTGTAAATGCGAAATTGTTTTATCAATTTCATCAATTGCTGTTTTAAATTTCTTACTCGCCAATTCATAGTTTTTAGAAAAGGCTGTTTTAAATGCAAGTAAATCTTCTTCAAAATGCGTAATATCTAATTGTTGCTCTTTCATTTGTGCTAATTCTTGTTTATATTTTAATGAATTTAAAGCTGCGTTTCTTAATAATGTAATGATTGGAATAAAGAATTGAGGTCTAACAACATACATCTTTTCATAAACATAACTGACATCCACAATTCCATTATTGTATAGTTCATTGTCTGCTTCTAATAAAGAGACTAAAATCGCATATTCACAATTTTTTTCACGTCGATCTTTATCCAATTCTTTAAAGAAATGTTCATTTTTCTTCTTCGTTGCTGTTTGATCATTTTCATTTTTCATCTCAAACATAATCGATAAAATTTCATTCCCAAAATCATCATATTCTCGGTAAATATAATCTCCCTTACTTCCTGTTTTAGCATCATTATCTTTACCAAATTCAGCTTTTGGAAAAGCCGTCATTCTCAACTGATTAAATTGAATCTCACAATGTTGTTCTAAACTTTCACCGACCATTTTTGTCGATTGTTTTGCTTTAAAATCTTTATAAAAGGCAATCGTTTCGTCTTTTTGACGTAATTCTAACTCATATTTTTCTTTTAAAGCAGCTGCTTGAACTTCTTGTTCTTTTTCTTGCAAATGATTTTTCGCTTCTAAATCAGCAATAACACGGTCTTTTTCAGCAGATAACTGAGAAACTCGTAAGGCTTCTTTTGTTTCTTGTGCGTCAATTTTCGCTTGAAGCGATTGAATCAATTGTTCTTGCTGAGTAATTTTTTCTTGATATTGCTGCGTCAATTCTTGTTTTGAAACAACTTGTTCTTGTTGAATCTTAGATAATTCCATTTCTAATTTATGTTTTTCTTTTTCAACTTGAACTTCCATTTGTTGACTAGCTTGTTTTAGCTCTTGCTCTAATAAAGCAATTTGTTGTGTATAGTGTGCTAATTTCTCTTCAAAATGAGATTGAGCTTGTTGAGATTTTAATTGTTGTTCTGTTTCAAATTGTTTTTTGGTTAATTCTAATTGTTGATGAATTTCTTGTGCAAATTCTTGATTACGAACTTGACTCACAATATCTGCATAAGAATGTTCATCAATTGTAAAAACCTTTTGACAGTGCGGACATTTAATTTCGTTCATACAAGTCTCCCTCCTTTTTTAAATTGAAATACTAATTAACGATTTACAAATTCAATAATATCTTCCACGCTAATAGAAGAATCGCAAACTACTCGAACATCTCCACCTTTTGCTACTAATAAACCTGGTACTGTTGGAATACCATATTTTTGACGGAATGATTGAATGTCATTTAATTGTGTAACATCTTCACTATTCACAAAAATAGCTGGTTTATTTAAAGCTTGACGTGCTTCATTCATTTTTGGAGCGAAGCGACGGCAATATGGACAAGTTGGACGTCCAATAAATAATACTACTTCTTCTCCACTTGAGATTAAGCTTTCTACTTCTTTAATTGATTTTTTTTCAAATTTTTCTACTGCTTCAAAAAATTCTTGTGACATAATGATTTCTCCTTTATTTTGGATTAATATCCTTATATTTTTTTCTTAAATATATTAATCGTGTGATAAATCCACCGAGCATTCCAATGGCTACTCCACCGATTAATTCTTGTATGATAATGCCTATTCCAATACCAATTAAAATGGCTACTAACATGATGGCATTGAGGACATTTAATTCTTTCAATTTTTCTTTAGAATCCATTCTTTCACCTACACTTATTGTAACACATTAATTTGGCACATTTTCATAGCTTCTAATGCTTGTTGATGCGTTTGAGGGGTTACCCCTGCACATGAAGTTGAACTTACATTAATAGGAATTTCTGGAAAATTTGCTTTCGCTAATAAGACATTACTAATCACACAAATATCCGTACACAATCCTAAAAACGTAATGGAGCTAATGGAAGGTACTTCGTGTAATAATTCCATTAATGCTGTTGATCCAAAAGTAGGTTTTTCAATCCCAATGGCATCTTTTTCTACCAATGCTTCTTGAACAGTAGTATCTAAATGCCATCCTGGAGTCCCTTTTACACAGTGAACAACTGGTAATTTTTTCCCTTCTTCTGTTTCTAAATAATTTTCATGATGGGTATCCAATGTATAAAATACCTTTCCTGAGAATTCTCGAATATATTTTGCAACAGTTGGTACTATAGCTACTGCTTCTTTACTACCCAATACTCCATCTACAAAATCTTTTTGCATATCTACAACAACTAAGATATCTGTCATGATTTTCCCTCCAATAAATGATAGTATTCATACAAATGGCGGAATACGAAATAATATCCGCCCGCTAAAACATAGCTGATACTAATACAAAACAGCAATAAATCCTTTGATAAACTTGCCATTTCATACGCAATTGTTCCCCCTCCTAAAAAGAAGAATATACTTAAACTATAAAATATAATTTTGACTTTGTCCTTTCGATGACCTCTTAAACATCTTCCAATCGCAAAACCTGTATCTGTTAAATAGCCCGTAAAATGTGACGTTCTTACAATCATCCCTCGATAATAAATAAACATTCCATTTTGAACACCGACTGTAAACGCTAATTGATACATCCATACCGATTCTAACTTCAAGTAATAACTGAAGCCTAATAGTATTCCTAATACAATTAGTAAGATTCCATAGCGATTAGCAAAACGAAATACTTTTTCGGAAAAAATCACTCCACAACAAATGCCTCCAAGTAAAAAACTCATCACAATCCAAAGTAAAGTGATGGCTTTTTCTCTTTCACCAGCCATCGAGTGAATTAAAATCCCTGAAATATTACCTGTCATATGTGTAGTGGGTGTTTCATATAATAATAATGTTGTAATATTTACAAATCCTGACAAAGCACTTAGTAGACCTATCCAGATTGCAAATAATATTCCTTTTTGTTGATTCATCTCTTCCCCCTTACCATTGTTGTATATAGTATTGAAAAGCTAGTCCCCAACAAATAACATTCACTACATAACAAATTATAAAATAAAGTCGATGAGTTTTATGGTGGAAAACTAGCATTCCTAGTATACCACCAAAACCCCCACCGATTAATCCTAGAGTTAATAATCTTCTTTCAGGTATTCGCCACTTTTTTCGTTTAGCAGCTCTTTTATCCATTCCCATTAGAATAAATAATAAGAAATTAATCCCTAGAAAATAACTTAACAGTAATAACAAAGTATTACTCAACCGGAACAGCCTCACAACTTGTTCCATTTAATTGGCCAATTTCAAAAATATACTGACCAGTTTTAGTTACTAAACAAGGAATTCCTACCATTCCCCATTGTTTACGACCTTCAAATTGTGGTTTATCGTCACGTAAACGAATGAATTCTTTTAAATTTGCCATACTTGCAGTGATATCTACCTCACGATAGCTAATGTTTTGTCTTTGTAACTCCTCTACAAAAGCTTTAGTATCTGGACATAAACTACTAAAATATAATACGTGTTCTTGCATCTTCAAAACTCCCTATTTATTTATCATTTGTTGTAAAGCTTGTCTTGCTAATTGATCTGCTCCTCGGTTTTCCTTTTCAGGAATCCATTCTAAAAATAGTTGCAAAAAATTTTCCCTTTCTCTCTGCACTTTTTTTAGAAATTCTTGATAAGCTAGTTGTTTGGTATAATTTTTTTCAATCGCCATCATCGCAAATTTTGAATCAGAATTTAAAAAAATGACTTCATGATGCCATTGTTTCTCTTGAAGAATGATTAATGCACGATAAATCGCCCATAATTCCGCTTGATGATTATCCATTAATTGATCAGAATTTTCCTTAAATAAATATTGTTGTTTTTGATACAAAATTTCAATTCCAATTCCGACTTTACCTGGATTCCCATTCACAGCTGCATCTGTTCTTACTCGAATCATTCTGATTCTACTACCTGAACTCCTGTTGCTTGAAGACCATGAGCACCACGTGCAATTTCAAATTCAACGAATTGTCCCTCTTTCAAAGTCTTAAACCCTTCAGATAAAATACCTGTAAAGTGAACAAATACATCTTCATCTGTATCAGTGACAGAAATAAAACCATAGCCTTTGTCATTGCTAAACCATTTTACGATTCCTTTTTTCATTACGAATCCCTCCAGCCTTTTCAATTCTCAGACAGCTTTTATCTTATTATAAACGTTCTATTTCTTTTTTTAAAATAATTTGTTTCAAAATCATTAAGCCAAAAGAGACTGGGCAAAAAGTCTCAAAAATAGAAGAAAGCACGTCCTGATTTTGACTAAAATCAAAATTAGGACGTGCTTTTTATTAAATTCAGTAAAAACAAGGGAGATAAA
>CAUQAL010000067.1:0-8750 GCA_963515985.1 uncultured Granulicatella sp. | reverse complement strand
CCTTGATAGTATCAAAAATTTTGGAACCATTCAGAACAAAACAGCTCTAAAACATACACTAGAAGAAAAAAATTAATGATAAAATTTTGGAACCATTCAGAACAACACAGCTCTAAAACTAATTTAATCTTTTTTTGATAATTATGATAATTTTGGAACCATTCAGAACAACACAGCTCTAAAACAGCAGATTTAGAAACTGCAGTCAATGCACGATTTTGGAACCATTCAGAACAACACAGCTCTAAAACTTGATTATGTTGAATTTGACAAACTAGAAGATTTTGGAACCATTCAGAACAACACAGCTCTAAAACCTCGCACATCAAATTTTCCGCACGGTTTCGTAATCGCACCATTCGTCCTAGCAAGACTTCAGCTCTGAACGATTCCATTTATTATATTTAATTATTTATATTGTTACTTAAATTATATTACTTTTCTATATCCAAATCTATTCTTGTTTCATAGAAACCTGTAACGGATTGATAGATTAATGTACCAGTTAAAATTTCCGTAACCGTTGAATAACGTTGTCGATCAATTTGTTCTCCAAAAAATTGAAAAGCTGCCGATGCACCTGCTTGAGTAAACGTTAATAGAGATAAAATTGCTGTTGAAAGTTCATCAATTGAAGCTTTTTCATAATTTTTATCCATTATTTTTCTTAATTTAGCTATTGCTGTCGGCTTAACAATCCATTGTTCAGATCTTTCAACAATGAAATCAAACAACTCTCTAAATTCTGATTGATGCTGTTCTAGATATTCTCGATGTTTCTTATTTTCTTCATCACTTCTATGAATTGCATGGTATAACAATAGTGTAAAATCTTCTGATAAGGTTAATTCATTTGCTTTTTGTAATTCTTGATGGCTCGCTAGTCGACGTCGTTTACCATTTTCCAATTCAAATAGAGTGTATTTTGGAAGAATTATAATTGAATCTTTCTGAATATTAGTATACCCCCATACTTCAAGGAACTCTTTAGGATTCTCTTCAAATCGTTTTTGATTCATAATCGATACTCCTATAATCTCTTTGACCTTAACATTTTTCTTTCCTTTAGTTTTTTCATACTCAAACAGTACAGAATAGGCAATATTTTCCCCTTTTACTCCACCATATTTATTCGTATCCCATCCGTTTTTACGTGGAATTAACTTGTCAGAAGTTCCTTTTTTCTCAACTGTTTCATTAGTAAACCCACCAGATTGAACCTCCGTTTTCTTCACAACGGTTACTTGGTTGTTAAAAATAACTTTCTTAATCATTCCAATATGTTGATCCTTATTCCAAATCACATTTCCTTTGGAATCTGTCTGTTCTCTATCATCTTTTAAAAAATTCAAAACATTTGAATATAGAATTACTTTTTTAGTTGCTTTTTCTTCTTCATTCGGCTTACGACTCAGATGTAAATGTTGCCCATAAATAAATTCAGGAGCTAATCTCGGATATTTCTTCATTAAAAGATTTCCCACTACCGCATTTAAATAGGCATCATGAGCATGATGATAATGATTCAAATCACGAATTTTAGGAATATCGAACATCTTTCTAAAGTTAGATACTAAACTAGATTTTAAGGTTACAATTTTAACTTCATAGATTTTTTTACCCGATTCATCTACATTTGAATTCCATCTTTCATCTAAAATTCTTGCGATATGTTTTATAATTTGTCGTGTTTCGACTAATTGTCTATGAATAAATCCTTCTTTATCTTTATCTGTTAATCCACCATGACGTGCTTTTGTCAATCGATTATATTTAGACTCACTCATTAATTTTGCATTTAATAAAACTCTCCAATATGCATCCATTCGATTTACAACTTCTATGCTTGGAACATCATCAGATTTTCCACGATTCTCTTTTGAACTAACTAATACTTTATTATCAATGGAATCATCTGGAAGGAAACTACGAGGAATAATATGATCTACATCATAATCACTTAAGCGGTTAATATCTAATGGTTCATCAATATACATATCTCTTCCATTTTGTAAACAGTATAAGTATAGCTTTTCCTTCATTAATTCTTTATTCGTAATATTATGGTCTTCTAGAAGCTTACTTGATAATAACTTCAAACTTTCAGATAATTTCTTAAATCTTGTTCTTGATTGTTTCAATCCTTGAGCAGTTGTTTGATTTTCTCTAGCCATCTCAATGACAATACTTGTTGGTTTATATCCCATAATTTTAATAAGTTCATCTACAATTTTCATTGTTTGTAAAATACCTTTTTTAATAGCAGGACTTCCAGCAAGAGATTGTACTTGTTCTACTAAACTATCCTCTTCTCCAACTACTTGAGCTTCTGCAATTTGTTTTTTAAATGTTAAATAATCATCTCGAATTAATTGCATAAAATTACGATTGCCAGCAGGATCATCTTTTAAGTAATCCAAAATTGTTTTCCCATTATCTCTAATTCCATCAATTAATTTTTTAGATAATCTTCCCCATCCTGTATAATGACGTCTTTCTAAACGTTTCATAACTTTTTCGTCAAAATTAGACTCATACTGACTTAAACGTTCACGAATCATTTTCCGATCTTCAAAAATCGTTAATGTTAAAATAATATCTTCGATTATCGGAAGATTAGATTCATTATCTAAAAAGTCCTTATCCACTTTTAATTTTAATAAATCATGATACGTTCCTAATGAAGCATTAAAAGCGTTCGTATGTTCACTTAAACCAACAATGCTTTCTATTCTAAAATCAGCATACGCAACTTTTAGATAGTTCATTAGTTTTTCATACGTAACTTTTCTTTCTTTTTTAAACACATTATCGATAATATCTTTCTTAGTTTTCGCATTAAAATAAGATTTATAATTTTGATCATCTACAAATTGAATTTTTGTTAATTCATTGTAAACTGCAAATAATTCATATAAGTAACTATGCTTTGGCAACACTTTTTGATCCGGTAGGTAAATGTCATAATTAGTCATACGATGAATAAATTCTTCTGCAGCAACTTTTGTATCGACAATTTCTTCAAAATTCCATGGACGTACTGGTTCATCCGTATGATAAGTTGCCCAGGCAAATGGACTTTGTTGATTTTTCGCTAATGGTCCAACATAATATGGAATTCTAAACTCAAAAATTTTGACTAATCTATCTTTATTTTCTAATAAAAATGGATAGAATACAGCTTGTCGCTCAATAATAGCTTCGAATTCTTTTTGATGAATTTGATGCGGAATTGATCCATTATCAAATGTACGTTGTTTTCTTAAAAAGTCTTCTCGAACTAATTTTTCTTTGAATAATTCTGGAGCTTCTGTTACTTCAAATAACTTCTTCAATTGCTTATAAAAAGCTTCTTGAGTTGTACTACCATCAATATAACCGGCATACCCGTCTTTTTTAGAATCATTAAAGAATTCCTTATATGTTTCTCTTTCTAGAGTTGCTTTGAAAAATTGTTTTAATTCGGCTAACTCTTCTTGATGATTTTCATATCTTTCAATCATAGCAGCAGACAGAGGCGCTTTTGTATTTTTATTCTTAATGGATAAAATATTCGCCAAAACAACACTATCATAAACTTTCTTAGCAGCTAGGTATACATCCGCTACTTCGTCTCCTACTTGTTCCAATATTGCAGTTAGGTCATCTTCATAACTTTCTTTAGAAAATTGGAGAGAAGATTTTTCATCTAACTCAAATATCTTTTTAAATTCCCCTGAATTACCTACGATTAATTTTAAAAATTCAATTAACGGACTCTTTTTATCAAGCGAGTAAGTTTGTACAATTTTATCTTTTTTAGCAGATTTACTAATTTTCTCTGTTAAAATTTCTCTTACTTCCATTTTCTTTTCTAGTACAGAACTATCTTCAAAATAGGCACTATAGACTACTAAAAATTCATCAAATAATTGTTGAATATCATTATTTTCAACATCTACATTTCCTTCAATTAAAAAATGCCCTCTAAACTTAACAATATGAGCTAAAGCTAAATAGACTAAACGTAAATCCGCTTTTTCTTTTCCATCTGCCAATTCTTTTCTTAAATGATAAATGGTTTTATAGTTATCATGAAATGCAACTTCTTGTTCTACATTTCCAAAAAATGGATATTTACCGTGTGGTTTATCCTCTTCCCATAAAAATGAATCTTGTAATCTTGCAAAGAAATTTTCATCCACTTGCATCATAAAAGGCGCAAAAATTTCTTGTAAATAACGGATCCGATTTCTTCTTCGTTCAATTCTACGGCGATTTGTACGCTTCATTCTACGGGCCATCGCTGTTTCACCACCATCAAATAGTACTGAACCCATTAGATTTTTACGAATTGATTTTTTATCGGTATTCCCTAAAACTTTTGCATTTTTTACTGGAACTTTATAATTATCATCGAAAATAACACTATACCCAACACTATTTGTCCCGATATCTAATCCAATTGAGTAATTTTTTCTCATATTTCCCACCTCTTTAAGAAATTGTTCACAGATTAATTTTACCAAAAAACGTTTACATTTCAAACTATTTATTGTATACTTTAATTGTGGAACTATTCAGAACAACACAGCAAGTTAAAATAAGGCTTGTCCGTAAACAACGTTTCATACGTGGATGTCGATTCGACATCTTTTTTATACTTTTTTTGTAAAAAAACAAAAATCTTCATCGATTTTATAGCTAAGCATTGAGAAATCCTCTACTAACTTCCCTTCTAAAAAACAAATATCTAGGTGATTTAAACTAATGTAATCTAGAATTTCTTCTACTTCTCTTTTTTGAAAATAGACTAGCACATTCACAAAAACTAATAATTTCTTTTTACTCAAATATTTATACACTTGAATAATTTCCATTATTTTATCTAACAGACTATCACTTCTTGTTTCAATTTGAACTCCTAAAACCTTAATTAATTCTTGAATCGTTATTTCGTCATATTCTAAATCCAATTCATTTTCAACTAGTTCATAACTAATTAATTCTGTAATTGTATCTGTTAATTTTTCAATCATTGATTTAACTTCCGGCTTTTCATTTAATTGATTTTCAATATCCCCATAAATCAGTTTTAACATAGCTGTTGAATTCACATCATACCCAAGTATATCCGTTACAATCATTACTTCTGACTCTTTAATCGGTTTGAATTTTTTATCCGCTAATTTCAAACGTCCCTCACCATCATATCGATAAAAATCCTCTACTGTACGAGCAAGTGCTTCTCTTAATTCAATACTTAATAATGTTGCTCCCTCAACAAGAATTTCTTCATCTGCTAAAGGTAATCCAATTCTAATCATTTTCATCATCTCCCAAAAATACCAATCGGTCTTCAGTATTAGCAACTGATTGATTTCTTTCACCTGATAAATATATCATTCTAGCAAATTGTTTCTCTGTTACGGTTAAAATCGTAATCATCCCTTTTTTAGGATTATGTTGTTTTAATCGTGCAATCATGCTTTGATTTACAGTTCCATTCAACAATAATTTACTATAAACAGAATATTGATGTTTAATAAATCCCTCACTAATTAAAAATTTTCGAAATTGTCGATAAGCTTTTCTTTCTTCTGCTGATTCTACAGGCATATCAAACATTAATAGCATTCGCATATATCTCTCACTCATAGACGAAACACCGGTATTTCCGCCTTCTCCCCATTTAAAACTTTAATTACTTTTTTCGTATACTCACTTACAATATTCGATAAATACATTTCTTTTTGATTATAATGATACGTTTTACAAAATAACTGAAATAAATCTCTTTTAAGATCTACAAAAACTTTATAACGATTTTGATAAACAATTTGATCAACTAATGGACGAAATGGTTCCATTAAATCACTTGCTAAATTAAAGGAATTAAATTGATTCGCATGCTTTAATCCTAATTGCGTTAAACACCTATTTGAAACAATTTCTCTTGCAAATAAACTTAATAACAATGTGTACCCATAGTCTAATGCAGCATTAATATCACTAGAATCTTCTCTTGTAAACTTACTTCCAAATAATGTTTTAAAATAAATTCTTGCTGCATGACCTTCTCGATTAGTAACATCATTTAATTGCAATTCATGAATTAGTCTACCTAAAGATTCTGATTTTACAGTATAATCTTGCTGGTATAGAAAACTTGCTTGATTCATCATTTTTTGTAATATAATTTCTGTCCAAACTTCTACTTTCTTATCCGTCTCCCATTGAAGTTGTTTTGCTAATTGTAAGCTGGTATTATGACTTCCATAATAAGGAACCACTTGAGCGATTGGTAATCGTTTATCATCACAAATAATGACTAATATTTTTTCATCCATTAATCGTTTTAATAGCATTGTCGTAATTACAATATCTGTTCGCTCTAATAATAATATATCAATTTCTGATAAATGGATTTGTTCTACAATTTCTGAATCTTTGTAAATTAAATAATTATTTTTATACGACAACTTAGCATGCGCTTTAACAACAATTGTTCTCCATCCCATTTTTCCCACTCCTAACTGATTTAATCCTTATATGGTCAGTTTATCACTGATAAAAGTTGTAGTCTACATTTTGTGAGTGAATCTACAAAAAAATCTAAGAAACATATATATTTGTGACACAAACCAGTGTCAATACAACTTGTGGGACAATTGGCTTGTAAACAAAACAGTTGAACGGTTTTAATACTCAATCCAATTTTATCTTCTAAATTATCTAAAAAGGCTACTGTATGTGTTACGCTTTTCCCATCTACAATTTTAGATAATCGTTTTCTACTAAATTCATCTATAACTCTTATTTGATAATATTTAATCCCCTTACTATCCCATCCTATACAGTGTTTCGGAACATATTTAATGTTGAGTTATATTTTTTTACTTAGATAAGTAGTTGGTATTGGTGTCCATTTTCGTATAAGTTCTATTTCTTCTGTTATAATAGATTTCATAAAAGAACCTATTTTATGATTTTTACCTAACTGCAGTTTAATATTGGATCTCTTTTTGTCACAAACATATAATACCCTAACATCTATGTTTAATTATTCAATTTGTAATTTAGTATTTACCTTAAAAAAGGTATTTTATCATACGAAAAAAATCCTGCCGAGAATCAATTTGATTCACAGACAGGATTTAATAGAAAAGTCATTTTCCTATAAATATTGTTCTAACAATTCTTCTAATTGTTCTTTAGAATGGTAGCCAATAACTTTATTTACGACTTCTCCATCTTTCTTAACAATTAAAGTTGGAATACTCATTACTCCAAATTGACGAGCAGTATTAGGATTTTCATCAACATCTACTTTTGCAAAAGTCACTTTATCTCCCAATTCTTCGTCTAATGCATCGATAACTGGAGCTTGCATACGACATGGTCCACACCAAGGTGCCCAAAAGTCTACTAACACAACTCCTTCATTTGTTTTTTCTACAAAATTACTATCATTTAATGATTGTACCATTAAAATCACCCTTTCTTCTCACTTGTAACCATAGTATATCAAGCCTCATTCTATTTACAAAATATTCTGCTCACAAAAAATTCCACAGTAGTAAGACAAATGAAACTAACATTTTTGCAGGTCTGCTTCTATCTTTTGCTATATCAGAAAAGTCTATTATTTACGTTTATTCATATATATCCATGCAATTAGAAAAGACTTTTCGCTGTAGCAAGAGTACTAGGGAAAATTGAGACCTTAGGCTCAATTTTTAGCCATGAGACTCGCTTTTGCGAGACTGCTGGCGTCCTTTGCTACATCAGAAAAGTCTATTTCTAAACTATTTAAATAATACTACAGTAGCACCGTTTCCTCCCATATTCATTGGAGCAAATTCATAAGAAGCCACACTACGATGTTTCTTCAAAGTCTTATGAACCCCTTGTTGAATCGCACCCGTACCACGACCATGAATAATCGTTACACGAGGATATCCCGCTAATAAAGCAGCATCTAAGAACAATTCTAAATCCTTAATCGCTTCCTCATAACGTTTCCCACGTAAATCCAATTCCGTTGAAACATGACTCGAACGATGACTTTTCACAATCACTTGAGTTGGTTTACTTGGTTCTTCATCAATACTAATCAAATCTTCAACAGGCATTTTCATCTTAATAATGCCCATTTGAACAACCCATTCTTGCTCAGAAATTTTTTCAACTAAAGTTCCTCTTTGTCCAAAACTTGTGACTTCTACACTTTGTCCTGGACGTAATGATTTCTTAGCTTTTTCACGTTTTAGTACTTTATTTTTCTTCAATGCTTGCTCATGTTTTAAATCTGTTAAAGCTGTTTTCTTCTCAATTAATTCGTGTTCTTTTACAACTGTTTCCTTACTCTTCAATTGCATTGCACGAATATCTGACAAGATTTTTTCGGCATCTTCTTGACTTTGAGATACTAATTCATTGGCTTTTTCTTTTGCTTGTTCAATCAGTCGTGCTTTATTTTCTTTGAAGTTTTCTGTTTCAAGTTTCAATGCTTCTAATAATTGCGAACTTTCTTTCAATTGTTGTTGAATCACTGATTTTTCTTGGTCTACAATACGACGTTTTCTTTCTAAATCGGAAATCATTTCATTCAATTCTTGGCTTTCGACAGAAATAAATTGTCGTGCTTGTTCAATGACAACTTTTGGAAGTCCTAATCTAGCTGAAATATCAAAGGCATTACTTCGTCCTGGAACTCCTAATAAGAATCGATACGTTGGTTGAAGTGTATCACTATCAAACTCCATACT
>CAUQAL010000066.1:0-9153 GCA_963515985.1 uncultured Granulicatella sp. | reverse complement strand
TCTAAGCTTGGATTAAAGCCAACGCTTCGTTTAAGTGTACAAGGCTACGTTCTTTTCCTAATAATTCAATCGTTTGACCTAAAGATGGACCATGAGTTTGACCACTTGTTGCCACACGAATTGGCATAAATAAGTTCTTACCTTTTACACCAGTTTCTTTTTGAACAGCCTTAATAGCTGCCATCACACTAGCTTCATCAAACACTTCTAAAGCTTCTAATTGAGCCTTAAATGCATGAAGTACAGTTGGTACAGTTTCACCTTGAAGCACTTCTCTTGCTTCATCATTTTCTACAACAAAGTCTTTTTGGAAGAATAAACTTGAAATAGAAACAATCTCATTCATGTAACTCATTTGATCATGATATAACGCTACTAATTTATTCGCCCAAACTTGTTGTTCTTCACTCAATGTTTCAGGTAACAAACCTGCTAATTGTAATTGGTGAATCGCTAATGGTGCAACTTCTTCTAATGGAGTTTTCTTCACATAAGTGTTGTTAATCCATTCTAATTTCTTAGGATCGAATGCTGCTGGAGATTTACCAAGACGTTTTTCATCAAAAATTTGAATAAATTCTTCTCTTGAAAAAATTTCATCTTCCCCTTGTGGAGACCATCCTAATAAAGTAATGAAGTTGAACATTGCTTCTGGTAAATAGCCTAAATCTTTATATTGTTCAATAAATTGTAAAATAGACTCATCACGTTTTGACAATTTTTTACCAGTTTCTGTATTGATAATTAATGTCATATGACCAAATCTAGGAGTATCCCAACCAAATGCTTCATACACCATCATTTGTTTTGGAGTGTTGGCAATATGGTCATCCCCACGTAATACATGAGTAATTTCCATAAAGTGATCATCAACTGCTACTGCAAAGTTATACGTTGGCATACCATCACGTTTTAAAATAACAAAGTCGCCACCGACACTACCGGATTCAAAAGTAATTTCACCTTTTACAATATCATCAAATGTATAAGTTCTATTTTGAGGAACTCTGAAACGAACAACTGGAGTACGTCCTTCTGCTTCAAAAGCATCACGTTGTTCTTGTGTTAAATGAGCATGTTGACCACTATAGTGTGGCATTTCTCCATTTGCACGTTGTGCTTCACGTTCTGCTTCTAACTCTTCTTCAGTCATATAGCATTTATAAGCTTTATCTTCAGCAATTAATTGTTCAATTAATGGATTATAAATATGTTCACGTTCTGATTGACGATAAGGCCCTACATTTTTTGGTTTATCTGGACCTTCATCCCAGTCAATACCTAACCAAGTTAAGTTTTCTAATTGACTTTCTTCCCCATGAGCAATATTTCTCTTACGGTCAGTATCTTCAATACGAATAATAAATTCTCCACCGTAATGTCTTGCGAATAAATAATTAAATAGAGCTGTTCTTGCATTACCAATATGCAAATGCCCTGTTGGACTTGGTGCATAACGTACACGCACTTTATCTGCCATTTTTAATAACTTCCCTTCTATTTTGTCTATCGTTTCTATTGTAAAACTTTTTAGTTAAAATTGCTATGACTTTAACGCTTTTTCTTTAAAATTCTAGCTGTAATCAACAAACTATTTTGATTTTTTCATAAATTCCGTCAATTTTTCAATGACTTTCTGTTGTTGTTCTTTATTTGAAATCGAAGCTTTCCCATCTCCTTTTTGTTCGCCATACATTCCAAAACCGCTATGATTTCCACCTTCAATCATGAGTTCTTCACTAGCCTTAGACAAACGAGACTTACTAGCTTCATATTTTTCCCAATTCAAAATTTTATCATGACTTGCTACAATCGATAAAACTGGAATATTGCTACTACTGAAATCAACACTTTTATCTAGATAACTAGCGAGTAAAATCATTCCTTCTAAGTGATTTTCTTTTTGTAAGGTTACAGCATCTAAGCTTGCAACAACTCCCCCTAAAGAATGTCCTGCTACATATACTTTATCCAAATTCTCTTCTTTTACAATTGTTTCCATGGTTCCCATTTCAAAAATTGGTAAGTTTAATGAAGATTCAATCACATAAGTTGTAATGCCATTCTGCGCTAACCCTTGTGCTATTCCAACATACGCTTGAGGTTCTACTAAAGCTCCTGTATAAAATAATATCGTCGCTTGTTCTTCTACCTTTGCATCAAATCGATAATACTGATTCTTTTTTACATATGAATGCTCATTCCACTTCTCCATTGCCTCAGGAGTTCCTCGATAAGTAAACATAAGAATCAATCCATAAAATAATAAAATCAATGCAAATAACGCCCCAAAAATTCCATAAAACCATTTTCTTTGTCGAGTCATACTTACAACTCCCTTCATTTGTTAAATAAAAAAACATCCCATCCATCTGACTTTAACAATGGATAGGATGCTTTCAATGTCATTAAATAGCCCAGTCTCCATTACGGAAGATTGGTACAACTGTTCCGTCTTCACGAATACCATCAACATTCATATTTGGTCCACCAATCATGAAGTCCACATGAACGTCTGAACGATTTAAGCCGGCAGCAGCTAATTCTTCTTCAGTTTCAAATTTTTCTCCACCTTTAACACTTGTAGCATAAGCTGAACCAATTGCTAAATGGTTTGAAGCATTTTCATCATATAATGTATTAAAGAATGTAATGCCTGATTGAGAAATTGGAGAAGGGTCGCTTACTAAGGCAACTTCTCCTAATCCACGAGCACCCATATTTTCGAATACTAAGTCTTTCATTACTTGGTCGCCTTTTTCAGCAGAAACTTCTACGATTTGACCATCTTTAAAGGTAACTTTAATTCCTTCAATAATATTTCCGTTATAACTTAATGGTTTTGTACTTGTTACATAACCATCTGCTACACGATAATCTGGAGCTGAGAACACTTCTTCTGTTGGCATATTTGCAATAAAGTGTTCACCTTGTGCATTATAGCTTCCAGCACTTTCCCAAACATGGTTTTTAGGCATTCCAAGAGTTAAGTCAGTTCCTGGTGCTGTGTAGTGTAATTTAGCAAATTGTTCTTTATTTAAAATAGCTGCTTTTTTGTCTAATTTTTCTTCATGTTCTTTCCAAGCAGCAACTGGATCATCAGCATATACTCGGCAAGTAGTGAAGATTTGATTCCATAACAAATCTACAGCTTCTTCAGTAGATTTTGCTTCTGGGAATACTTTCTTAGCCCATGCGCTACCTGCTGCTGCTGCTACTGTCCAGCTTATTTTATTTGATTGACCTGCAATACGCATTGGTTTTAAAGCAACACTTGTAGCTTTCATTGATTTTGCAAGACGACTTGTATCTACTCCATTTAATGCATCTGGATCTTTAGAGACAATACTTAAACGACTTGCTTTATGGTCTAATAAATAATGCATTTCTTGGACTTTATATTCAGGAACTGTCGTAATACGATCTTCCGCTGCATATAATAAACGCTCACGGTTGATTTCATCATCACTCCATTGAACGATAACTTCACTTGCTCCTAATTGATACGCTTCTTTTACTAATAAGCGTGCAAATACTGCTTGCTCCACTTCCGCATAAATGACTACTGTATGTCCTGATTGAACATTAATACCAGTAGACACTAGTAATTTTGCATATTTTTGTAAATTTACATCAAAATTTTCTAATACCATCGAATCTCTCCTTTAAATTAAATCCGTTTCTATTGTAACATACTCTTGATAAAACTGCATTATTCCTTTTCTTCATAGAAAACTTCATCTAAATACAAGCCTTGTGGAGGAGCGGTTGGGCCTGCTTTTTGTCTATCCCTTGCTTCTAAAATCTCTTTCATATCTGAGACAGGTCGTAGTCCATCCCCTATTTGAAGACTCGTCCCCACTAATATACGAATCATATTGTATAAAAATCCATTTCCTTCAAACGTGAAGACTAATTCCCCATCTTGCTCTACCACTTCTGCTTTCGTAACCATTCTAACTTTAGACTCCTTATCCGTCTTTGTAGAACAAAAACTTGTAAAATCATGTTCTCCGATAACAGCTTGTAAAGCTTTATTCATCTGATTCACATTAACACTATAAGGATGGTGAAGAGTATATAAACGACTAAATGGATTGACGAATTTTTGAATATTTACACGGTAAATGTATCGTTTCCCCGTCACACTATATCTTGCATGAAAGTCATCACCAACTGCCATCACTTCTCTTGCACAAATATCATCCGGTAATAAACTATTTAATGCTCTTTGTAAATTTTCTTCTTCAATTTTTGTCGGATAATCAAAATGTATCACTTGTCCATTCGCATGTACACCTGAATCGGTTCTACCAGAACCACAAACCGGAATATACAATCCCTTTGTCATTTTTCTCAGCGCTTTATTTAATTCTGCTTGAATACTGTTGCCATTTTCTTGCACTTGAAACCCTACATAATTCGTTCCATCATAACTTAAAATGACTTTATAACGAAATCCCACTCGATTTCCTCCTTCATAATTCCTTCGTCTTATTGTACCATATTCCTGTTCAAAAAGTGGAAAAGACTTTCCCATAGTAGAAATAACAACCTACTACGGGAAAGCCTTTAATTCATTTGTTGTTTAATTAAGCGTACAACTACTACTTTTAGCGAATCTAAATTTCTCGAAATCTCTTGTACATTTTTATGAATCATAAAATCTACAACAACATTATCTAACCACAAATCAAAAATATAGTCCCATGTTGTATTCGAAATATGTAAATAGGAGTTTGCTAATAAGTAGGGATAGTCTCTTTGAAGTTTTCTTACTCCATGTTGGATTTCAGCTAAATCCTTATTCAATGCTGAAATTTGTCTTCTTTTGAACCAATTTAAAATCAGACTATCACTAAAAAAATCAAACAACATCCATGTTCTTAATTTCTTCATTCTTGTTTCAGCATGATAAATTTTTCTTAATAAATATCTTAATAGTGTTAAATCCTGTTCCATACTCATTATTGTCCTCTAAAAACAATTAATGCAATTGTTAAACCAACAAGCGTAAGAGCAGTTACTCCATCTTTCTTACCATATGTTAACACACGATATTTTGTTCTACCAGTTCCACCTTGATATCCTCTAGCTTCCATTGCAGTCGCTAATTCTTCTGCACGATTAAATGAACTCACAAATAATGGAATTAAAATCGGAATAATAACTTTCATCTGTTCAAATAAATTACCTTCTCCAAAATCTACACCACGAGCTCGTTGTGCATTCATAATCTTTTGAGCTTCATCCATTAATGTAGGAACAAAACGTAAAGCAATTGATAACATTAAAGCAATCTCATGAACTGGAACACCAATTTTCCCTAAAGGTTTCATAATTGATTCCATTGCATCTGCAATTTGTAAAGGAGGTGTTGTTAAAGTCATCAATGTAGAAATAAAAATAATCAATACAAACCGTAAAAAAATATAGACTGCATTAATGACACCGAATGAAGTAATTTTAATAAATCCCCATTCAAAGTACACATCTCCACCAGTCGTAAAGACCATTTGCAATACAACAGTAAATAAAATAACCCATAAGAGTGGTTTTACCCCATTCCAAAAGAACTTCATTGGAATTTTAGAAGCTAATAAAGCTACCAATGTGAAAATAGCCAAAATCAAATATGTTAACCAATTATTCGCAAGGAAAATAATAATAATAAATACAAATGTAGAAATAAATTTAGTACGAGGATCCAATTGATGAACAAAAGAGTCCCCTTGTAAATAGCGCCCTAATAACAATTTATCTAACATTTATTCATTCACCCCACGTTCTTCTAAGATAGCTTCCGCTAACTCATCTAAAGTTAAAGGCATTTTATCAGTAGACCAACCTTTTTCTTTTAATTTCTCAACAAAAGCTAAAGTTGTTGGGACCCCTAATTGTTTTTCTAATAACCAAGAAGCATCTGAGAAAACTTCTTTAGGTGAACCTTCCTTTACAACATTTCCAGATTCAATCACAATCACATGATCAGCATAATCACTGACATCATTCATTTGATGTGTCACTAAAACGATGGTCATATGTTGTTCTTTATTTAATTTATAAAACATCTCCATCATTTCTAAACGACCTTTTGGATCAAGACCTGCTGTTGGTTCATCCAATACTAACACATCAGGTTTCATCGCTAATACACCTGCAATAGCAACACGTCTCATTTGTCCCCCCGATAAATCAAATGGTGATTTTTTCAAAACATCTTCTGGTAATCCTACAGTCTTTACTACTTCAGATGCAATTTTTAAAGCTTCTTCTTCACTAACTCCAAAGTTTTTTGGACCAAAAGCAATATCTTTTTCTACAGTTTCTTCAAATAATTGTGCTTCTGGAAATTGAAAGACTATCCCTACTTTTTTACGTAAAGGTTTTAAATCTTTATTTCCAGTAGTTGAATCAATCGTTTTATCCCCTAATTCAACAATTCCTTCAGTTGGTTTTAATAATGCATTTAAATGTTGTAGAATCGTTGATTTCCCAGAACCTGTATGTCCAATAATCGCAACATAAGAACCTTCTTCAATAGAAAACGAAATATCATGTAATGCTCTCATTTCAAATGGAGTACCTGCTTGATATGCAAATCCTACTTGTTTAAAACGGATGTCCATAACCATTCCACCAACCCTTCTTCATCTAAATATTCAGTTGGAACATTTAAACCTTTTTCTTTTAATACTGCTTTTAATTTTTCAGAAAATGGAACATCTAATCCTTTTTCAACTAAAGCTGTTCCCATTTCAAAAATATCTGAAGGTGTACCAATACGGTTTACTTTTCCACTTTCCATTAATAACACCCGATCTGCACTTGCAGCTTCTTCCAAATCATGAGTAATAGAAATAACTGTAATCCCTTTTTCTTTATGAAGTTTTTGAATTGTAGAAATCACTTCAAATCTCCCTTGTGGATCTAACATAGAAGTAGCTTCATCTAAAATCACTACTTTAGGCGCTAATGCAATCATTCCTGCAATCGCAACACGTTGTTTTTGTCCTCCAGATAATCGTGCAGGTTCTTTATCTTTAAATGGAGTCATGCGAACCATTTCTAAAGAAGAGTTGATTTTTTGAATCATTTCCACACGAGGCATTCCAATATTTTCCAATCCAAATGCAATATCATCCTCTACAGTAGTACCAACAAATTGATTGTCTGGATTTTGAAACACCATTCCAACTTTTCGTCTAGCTTCATAGACAGTTTCTTCTGTTAATAATTGACCATCAATATAAATTGAGCCTTCATTAGGTTCTAATAGTCCATTCATCATTTTTGCTAATGTTGATTTCCCAGAACCATTATGACCAATAATTGCTAACCATTCACCCGGATATACATCGATACTTACATCTGATAATGCTTCTCTTTTATCATCGTCATGATAATGAAAATGAATATTTTTTATTGAAATAACTGGTTGAGCCAATTTCTTCACCTCTTCACCTTTAATTATGTATATAAAATAAAAATATGTATAAAAACAAAAAAAGACACCTTCATGATGAAGTGCCTTCCCGTCATCGCTGACGGGGAGACAGCGAGCTAGACTAAATAATCATGAGAAAGAATAAGGCTACTTTACAGTAGCCTCAGACTTCTCATCCTACATTCGCAAGATGATTATTACCATCATGACGCTCTTTTATAACCATCAAAAAGTGTTTGTTTATCTATTAAACTAATTCAATGATAACCATTGGTGCAGCATCGCCACGACGAGGTTCTGTTTTAAGAATACGAGTGTATCCACCTTGACGTTCGCTGTAACGTGATGCTAAACCATTGAATAATTTTTGTAATGCAGTTTCAACAACGATTTTTTCGCCTTCTTCACGTACATCTGCTACCTCATTACGAACATATGCAGCTGCTTGACGACGAGCATGTAAATCTCCTCGTTTACCTAAAGTAATCATTTTCTCAACAGTTGAACGGATTTCTTTAGCACGAGCTTCTGTTGTAACGATGCGTTCGTTAATAATTAAGTCAGTTGTCAAGTCACGTAATAACGCTTTACGTTGTGAACTTGTACGTCCTAATTTACGATAAGCCATTTTTTAATATTCCTCCTTCTTAAGAGTTTCTATTAGTCTTCACGACGTAAATCTAAATTTAATTCGATTAATTTGTGTTTAACTTCCTCAAGCGATTTACGACCTAAGTTACGAACTTTAATCATTTCCGCTTCAGATTTGTTCGTTAATTCTTGTACAGTATTGATTCCCGCACGTTTTAAGCAGTTATAAGAACGAACAGATAAGTCCAATTCTTCAATTGTCATTTCAAGCATTTTCTCTTTTTGAGTTTCTTCTTTTTCGACCATAATTTCTACTTGACGAGTTTCATCTGTTAAATTAACAAAAATATTTAAGTGCTCAGTTAAAATACGAGCTGCTAAACTAATAGCTTCTTCAGGAGAGATTGAACCATCTGTCCATACATCAAGCGTTAATTTATCATAAATATTTTTTTGACCAATACGAGTATTTTCGACTTGGTAGTTCACTTTACTAATCGGAGTATAAATAGAATCAATTGGGATTACACCAATTGGCATATTTTCAGATTTATTATAGTCAGCACGAACATAACCACGACCATTTTTAGCGTTCATACGAACATGGAAGCGATGACCTTCAGCTACTGTACAAATGTATAAATCAGGGTTAAGGATCTCGATATCACTATCATGTTTGATATCTCCTGCAGTTACAACGGCAGGACCAACGATATCGATTTCTAACACTTTATCATCTTCGCTAAAAGATTTTAATGCAATTTTTTTAATATTTAAAATGATTGCAGCAACATCTTCTACCACGCCATCTATTGTTGAAAATTCATGTAACACGCCATCCATTTGGATATCTGTTACTGCAGTACCAGGGAGTGACGATAATAGAATACGGCGTAATGAGTTCCCTAATGTAGTACCATAACCGCGTTCAAGTGGCTCAACAACGAATTTACCAAATTTGGCATCTTCGCTGATCTCAATCGTTTCAATTTTTGGTTTTTCAATTTCGATCATTATTTTTTACCCCTTTCAAAACGTACGTACAATGTGCGATTGTCCAACAAAATTCAACAATAACAATCCATTACACACGACGGCGTTTTGGAGGACGACAT
>CAUQAL010000065.1:0-9223 GCA_963515985.1 uncultured Granulicatella sp. | reverse complement strand
TTTTTAATGAGGTGAGAAAATGCACGTTTGGATCGTAGTAGTAGCATTATTAGCTTTAGCAGTATTTTTCTTATTCATTTCATTGTTCTTAAAAGACAATCAATATGAAGATGAATTAGATGAATTAAGTGAAGGCTTGTTAGAATTAAATCGAGAAGTGTATTCTTTAAAGAAAAAAATTCAAGAGTTGGAAGGAACACCAATTTATCGTGCTCCTATTGAACAAGCTCCACAACCTGAACCGGAATTTACATTTATTCCTCAACCAGTTGTTGAGCCAGAACCAACTTTCACTCCAAGGTTTGAAGTAGAAGAAGAAGTGATACCAGTATTTGAACCACATCCAACCTATACTGAACCAACTATTTCACAACCAGAACAACAAGAAGAAGAGTTACACAGTATTACTCGCAAACATATCTTGAATTTATTCAGTCATGGTGGCTCATATGAAGAAATCGCAGAACAATTAAATGTTCCGGTTTCTACAGTTCAATTAGTGATTGATAGCTATTTTGAATCGGATTCACATTAAGGAGGGATAATATGAGTAAAACAAAATTTCGCTCTTTAGGTGTTGCGTTTCTTTTATCAGCTATTATTTTAGCTTTAACAACTGTAGCTTGGCCATTTGTTCCAGATTCTTTAAAAAGTCAATTAGACAGTGTTCATTTACCATTAGTAACGGATACTGTTAAAACGACTGAAGAAACTACTGTAGCAACTACAGTAGTTGCCAAAACAACTGAGTCAACGACAAAAGAAACTGCAAAAGTTTCGGATAAGCCTGTTTCTATTACAATTGAAAGTGGTGAAGTTTCAAGTGATGTTGCTCGTAAACTAAAAGAAGCTGGAGTGATCAGCGATTCGAAAGATTTTGTAGATTATTTATTAGAAAATAATATTGCAGAAAATATTTTAGCAGGAACATTTGAAATTCAACCAAATAGTAGTTTTGAAGAAATTGCTCGTACATTAGGAGCTTTACGCTAATTGATAAAAATAAGAGGTAGACACTGAGAAATCGTGTTTACCTCTTTTCTTGTTTTAAGACGAAGATTTTTTCATCCAGATTAGATAACTAAATAAGACAAAGATTAAAATCGTTAAGCTAATAAGTGTTTCAATTCTAACGAATACACTCAATAGAGAATTTTGGATAATTCCTTGAGCCATTTTTAAGGAAGTTGCTGTAACAATGGTTGGGAATGTTAAAGCTGAAAAAGCAGGTTGGAATCCATGTTTTAAGATATAAGGTAAGCGACTCAAAACAAATAAGAAAAATGCCTGAGATGCGATGATCATGATCATTAATCCCCATGTTGGTAATTGCTGTCCCCATACACGAACTAATGATGCCAGTAGTAATGAAAAAGGAGCACAATAGATTCCCTCTTGCCCTAATAATGCGGTAGGAAGTGGTTTTTCCTTTAAGTCTTGATAAATACGTGGATACAAATAAAACGTTAGTAGGAAACCAAAAAGAATCGTTGCATAAGCAATTTCAATGATTCCAACAACAGGATAAGTGAGTGCCGCTACGGCAATCCCAACATATAATACTGTCCATGTTGGAGTTGCAAAAATTTTTTCTTTTGAGGTTAATAGTTGCACTGAAAAATACGTAATTAATCCAACATCTAATAAAAACGAGAACCACCAAAGAAAATGCGCCAAATAGGGAATACTTGGAAGAAGACGAAGGACATAAGTAGATAAGATCATTCCTGCCATAGGGAAAGTAGCCATTCCGGATAAAACGGGCGGTTTTCTAAATTCTCTTTCTGCTTCTTGCCAATCTAATAAATGAGAGATTAAGAAAATAATCCATAATCCAAGTCCTAATAAACTAAATACATGAGATAGTTCAGGTAATGTGTCTAAAATAAGATTTCCTGCTCCCGCTAATCCTAGAAGACAACCTGCAAATGCTAAAGGTAATTTTTTCATAATAGCCTCCAATAATCTTTTTATGAAAAGTATATCACAAAATAGAAAACAGGAACATTTTAATTTGTAGTTTTCTTAAAAAGAGTTTAACTAAAAATTCTATTTCATTTCGTTAAATAATTTTAAATTCTGATAGAATTATTACGAAACCCATTCTAAATTATGCTATAATGGAGCAGTGAATATTAAAAGATGGATGTGAATACATGATTAATAAAAGAAAGAATCGTCCTATAAAGAAAAAATCACATATTCCATTTCGATTAAATTTATTATTTTTTATCGTGTTTTTTTCATTTATGGCTTTAATCGGACGATTAGCGTATGTTCAATTAGTTAAAGGTGATGATTTTATCGCTTTAGTGAAACGTACTGAAACTTCTACTGCAAAAAAAGCAGTTCCAAGAGGTTCGATTTATGATAGTAAAGGAAAAGTATTAGTTGGAAATAAACCAAAATTAGCAGTGAATTATACACGCTCTTCTGATGCTACAACGAAAAGCATGCTTGAAACGGCTAAAAAATTAACAGAGTTTATTACAGTAGATACGAGTAAATTAAGAGATCGTGATTTAAAAGATTACTGGTTTGCCACTCATCCAGATGATGCTAGTAAGTTATTAACGGCTGAAGAGAAGAAGCGAATTACAAAAGAAGGCTTATCCAATAGTCAAACGTATGAGATGCAATTAGCTCATATTACGGATGATCAAATCAATTATTCGGATAATGAAAAGCAAGTGATAGCTATTTTTACAAAAATGAATAGTGCTTATGCATTATCAACTGTAACAATTAAAAATGACTCTGTAACAGAGCAAGAAGTAGCTCGAATTAGTGAACGTCTTGGAGAATTGAAAGGAATCGATATTGATTCGGATTGGGATCGTGAATATCCTATGGGAGATATGTTAAAGACAATTCTTGGTTCGGTTTCTTCGGAAACAACTGGATTACCTTCGAATAAAGTTCGATCATTATTGACACAAGGATATTCTTTAAATGACCGTGTAGGAACAAGTTATTTAGAAGAACAATATGAACCCGTTCTAAGCGGTACAAAAACAGTTGTTCAAAGTCAAACGAATAATCGTGGGGAAGTTATCAATCATGAAGAACGTTATGGTGGAAAAGCTGGCTCGAATTTAGTGATGACAATTGATACGGATTTCCAAAAGAAATTAGAAGAGATTGTTACAAAAGCTGTGGAAGGATTATCAGATGCAACAGCTGACCGTGTATATGTCGTAGCAATGAATCCAAAATCTGGTGATATTTTAGGGATTACTGGTAAAAAGAAAAAATATAATGAAAATTATGTAGTTACTGGGATCGAGGATGATGCCTTAGGTGCTATTAATGGTGCCTTCGGGATGGGATCTGCAGTTAAAGCAGCTACGGTTCTATCAGCTTATATGGATGGAGTTATTACAAGAGAAGATAATACCATTGTCGATGAGCCGATTGAATTTGAAGCTTCTGCTCCAAAAAGTTCTGTATTTAACCGTGATGGGAAAATTCCATTAACCGATTTGGATGCGATTGAACGTTCTTCAAACGTTTATATGATTAGATTAGCGATGCGTATGGGCGGTCAATATGAATATAAAAAAGGTGGAAAATTAAATATTAATCTTAGCGTTTTTGATAAATTACGTGAGTACTATGCTCAGTTTGGTTTAGGAGTACGTACCGGAATTGATTTACCAAATGAAGGAAAAGGATTTAATGGTGGAACAGGTGCTGCCTTTTCTGCACTAGACTTTGCATTCGGTCAGTTCGATTTATATACACCATTACAATTAGCGCAATATATGGCAACGATTGCAAATGGTGGAACACGTATTGCCCCTCGTTTAGTAAAAGAAATCCATTCAACAGGTAAAGATGGAGGGATTGGAGTTTTAGAGACAGTTGTTCCAACAAAAATTATGAATTCTTTACAAGTGGAATCTAGTTTAATCGATCATATTAAAGAAGGGTTATATCGTGTAACACATGGCCAAAACGGAACTTCAGCATATACGTTTAAAAATTATACACCATCTGTTTCTGGTAAGACTGGTACGGTAGAAGCGTTCTATGGTGGACCATTACCACAATTTAAACAAAAAGAAGTAGAAAATTCGACATTTGCTTCTTACGCACCTTCTGATAATCCAGAAATTGTTGTATCAGTAGTAGCACCGTATTTTTCAAATGGCATTCCTTCTGACTTTGCTGCTGGAATTACAAAACAAGTGTATGATGCTTACTTCCATCAAGAAAGTTCAACGGTATCAACAAACTCTACAACAGCTAATGGTCAAACGAATGTTCAATCTACACAACAACCGAATACTCAAGCAGGGAATCGACCTGCACAACAAGCAAACACACAAGCAGGAAATCGAGTACAACAAGTACCGCAACAACAACCTGTGAATACTCAAGTTCCTACTGCGCCAGTAAGAAGACAAGGACAATAATTTAAAGAGATAAGCTAATATTATAATGGAGGCGTATTTATGAATGATTTTACAGAAGTAACCGTACAAAAAGAAGTGAAATATCAAGGACCAATCTTTACAGTTGAACAACATTTAGTATCACTCCCTAATGGAAATCAATCCACGAGAGATATTGTCATCCATAATGGAGCTGTAGCAGTTCTTGTAGTGAAGGAAGGGAAAATTTTATTAGTCCGTCAATATCGAAAAGCAATTGAAGCTCATACATTAGAAATTCCAGCGGGAAAATTAGATCACGATGGAGAAAGTGCATTAGAAGCAGCTAAAAGAGAGCTTGAAGAAGAAGCACAATTAAGTGCTGATGAATGGACAAAAATTATTGAGTTAGTACCAACTCCAGGGTATTGTACAGAAAAAATTCATTTGTATGAAGCTAAAGGAATTCATCATTTAGAGAATGCTGCTCCATTAGATGAAGATGAATTTGTTTCTATTGAATGGATTTCAGTGGAAGAAGTAATCCAAAAAATTCATCATGGAGAAATCACCGATGCCAAAACGATTATTGCTGTTCAATATGCAGCATTGCATCAATAGGAGAAGATATGCCGAAAGAACCATTATTAACAAGAAAAGCTTTGCGCGAACATGTTGTTTTGCAAAGAAACACTCAAGAACAGCATGAGGTTGAATTAAATGAATCTCCAATTCCTAAAAAAACATTATTAGAAAGATATAATCGATTTTTAACGATTTGGATGATTGCGATGATTGTACTGATTATTGTAGTAATCGGAGTTCAAATCTTTTTATAATGGATAGTTATTCTGAATTCTATGCTAGGGCTAGACAATTCATAAGAGCTTTGATAAAATAACACATATATTTAAAGACATTGATGGAAAAGGGTTATAGAAAATTTCATTATTAGGGAGAAAGGTCAGCGACTGAAAGCCTTTCATGAAAATCTACAACTTTTCACTTCCGAAGTCGCCATTGGGATTCGATAGATGAATAATGGATCGGTTCGTTACCGTTAAGAACGCCGAGTGCCTGCAATGCAGGAATGAGGGTGGTACCGCGATAAATTTCGTCCCTTACAATTTTTAGGAATTGTAAGGGACTTTTTGTTTATTAAAATGATTTATAGGAGGAAACAAAATGAATTTAGCAGAAATGAAACAACAATTTGATGCGATTCGTCAAGATGTATTAGCTGCATTAGAAACCGTTCAAACATTAAAAGAAGTTGAACAAATTCGTGTGCAACAATTAGGAAAAAAAGGACCTATTACGGAAGTTTTAAAAAATATAAAAAATATCGTTCCTGAAGAACGTCCACAAGTAGGAGCTTTAGCAAACGAATTACGTAGTGTCATTGAAGAAAAAATTACAAGTATTAAAGCTGACTTAGAAGCAAAAGCATTGGTGGAATCTTTACGTAAAGAAACAATCGATGTTACAATGCCAGGTCGTCCAATGACTGTAGGTACAAAACACGTATTAAGTCATGTTAGTGATGAAGTGGAAGATTTCTTTATTGGATTAGGATACCAAATAGTAGAAGGTCCAGAAGTAGAATCAGACCACTATAATTTCGAAATGATGAACTTACCAAAAGATCATCCTGCTCGTGATATGCAAGATACATTTTATATTACACCTGAGTATTTATTACGTACGCAAACTTCACCAGTTCAAGCAAGAACAATGGAAAAACATGATTTCTCTAAAGGACCGTTAAAAATGATTAGTCCAGGGCGTGTATTTAGACGTGATAATGATGATGCGACTCACTCCCATCAATTTTATCAAATTGAGGGATTAGTGATTGATAAACATATTACAATGGCAGACTTAAAAGGAACATTAGCTGCATTTGCCAAAGAATTATTTGGTCAAGAACGTGAAGTTCGTTTACGTCCAAGTTACTTCCCATTTACGGAGCCTTCTTTAGAAGTAGATATTAGCTGTTTCAAATGTGGTGGACAAGGCTGTTCAATTTGTAAAGGAACAGGTTGGATTGAAATTTTAGGTTCTGGAATGGTTCACCCGAATGTATTAGAAGCTGCTGGAGTGGATTCAAGCGTTTATGGTGGATTTGCCTTTGGATTAGGACAAGACCGTATTGCAATGTTGAAATATGGAATCGAAGATATTCGTTCGCTTTATACGAATGATGTTCGTTTCTTAAATCAATTTACGAAGTAAGGAGAAGAGAATATGAAATTATCGTATGAATGGTTAAATGAATATTTAGATTTAAGTTCAATTACTCCTCAAGAATTAGGGGAAAAAATGTCACGTACTGGGATTGAAGTAGATAGTGTATCCGTTCCAGGGGAAGGACTAAGTGGATTAGTCGTAGGTTGTGCATTAGAAGTAGTAGATCATCCAGATTCAGATCATCTTCATGTTGTAACAGTAGATGTTGCTGGGGAAGAATCTTTACAAATTGTCTGTGGTGCACCAAATATTGCCAAAGGGCAAAAAATTATTGTAGCGACTCATGGAGCACGTATTGCTGGTGGTCATAAAATTAAACGTGGAAAATTAAGAGGAGTAGAGTCTCAAGGGATGATTTGTTCTCTTCAAGAATTAGGGCTTCCGTCTTCATTAGTGCCAAAAGAATATGAACAAGGTATTTACGTATTTGAAGATGATGCCATTGAAGTTGGAATGGATGCAGTTAAAGCTTTAGCATTAGATAGTGCAATTGTGGAATTGGATATTACAGCTAACCGTGCAGATTCTTTGAGTATGAGAGGTGCGGTTCATGAAATTGGTGCTATTTATAATTTAGAAAATACATTAACACCAGATGAATTTTTAGTAGGGGATTCATCTTCATTAGATCCATGGGTGACAGTTTCAGTTGAAGATGAAGTAGATGCTCCAGCTTATCACTTACAAATTATTAAAAATGTTACGGTGAAACCAAGTCCTCAATGGATGCAAAATCGATTGATTGCAGCAGGCGTTCGTCCAATTAATAATATCGTAGACGTAACGAATTATATTTTAATGGAATATGGGCAACCGCTACATGCATTTGACTATGATCGTTTAAATTCTAAACAAATTCATGTTCGTCGTGCAAAAGATGGTGAAACATTAGTAACATTAGATGGTGTTGAACGTACATTAAATAATGAAATTGTGGTTACAGATGGAGAAAAACCAGTTGCCTTAGCTGGTGTAATGGGTGGATTAGATTCAGAAATTATTGAAACTACAACAACTGTTGCATTAGAATCAGCATTATTTGAGCCAAAAGCGATTCGTTTAGCTTCTCAAAAACATCATTTAAGAAGTGAATCAAGTAGCCGTTTTGAAAAAGGAATTAATAAAGCGACTATTTTACAAGCTGGTAAGAGAGCTGCAGCATTAATTGCTGAATTAGGAAATGGTGAAGTAGTCGAAGGAATAGCTTCTGCTCAATCACTAACATTAGAGTTACCAGTTGTTTCTATTTCATTAGAACGTTTAAATCATGTTTTAGGAACTAACCTTTCAACAGAAGATGTATTACAAGTATTTAAACAATTAGCTTATCCAACAGTTGAAGAACAAGGAGTATTCCATGTTACAGTTCCTGCATGGAGATTTGATATTTCGATTGAAGCAGATTTAGTGGAAGAAGTAGGACGTATTTATGGATATGATAAAATTCCTTCTACATTACCAACAACTGCAAGTACACAAGGTGGATTAACTGAAAAACAACGTTTTGTACGTTGGACTCGTCAATTTATGCAAGGAGCTGGTTTATCACAAGCGTACTCTTATGCATTAACAACTCCTGAAAAATCTCATTGGTTTACAGTAGAAGAAAGACCAAGTATTCGTTTAGACTTACCAATGAGTGAAGATAGAAGTGAATTAAGACAATCTATGTTACCAAGTTTATTGGAAGCATTACAATATAATGTTGCTCGTTCACAACAAAATGTTCGTTTATTTGAAGTAGGGAAAGTATTCTCGATTGGTAAAAATGGTTCTGAAGATTTCCAAGAGAGAGAAGTGATTGGAGCTGCTGTAACTGGAGAATGGGGACATGCTTCATGGCAATCTCCAGCTCAACCTGTTGATTTCTTCGCATTAAAAGGAGTATTAGAAGCTTATTTTGCAGAATTGAACTGTAGTGATCGTATTCGTTTTGTTGCAACAGATGCAATTCAACAATTACACCCAGGGCAAACAGCTTATATTTATTTAGATGAAGAATTAATTGGATTTATTGGAAAAATTCATCCGGTGATTCAAAAAGAATTAGATTTATCAGATACATTTGTATTTGAATTATTAGTGGAACCTTTATTAGCAGAAGAATTACAAGAACGTGTGATTCAATCTGTACCAAAATTCCCATCTATGACACGTGATATTGCGTTATTAGTTCCTGTAACAATGGCGCATGCAACATTAGAAGCAGTCATTAAAGAACAGGCTGGTCAATATGTACAATCGGTTACTTTATTTGACGTTTATAAAGGAGAGCATGTACAAGAAGGGTACCAATCATTAGCTTATTCGATTCGTTTCTTAAATAAAGAAGCTACTTTACAAGAGGAAGAAATTAAACAAGCAATGGATCGTATCCAAACAGCATTAGTTGCATTGGATGATGTAACCATCCGTTAAGATGCTACGGAATAAAAGAATTCCCTTACGTAGTAAGTAAGGTCTCCAGCAGCCTCGCTCTGCGAGTCTCATGGCTAAAATTCGAACCTAGGTCTCGAATTTTCCCTACAAAAAAAGTCAGAAATTTTGGCTCTTTGTCAAATAGGGTTGATGAAACAATTTTAGTGAAGGAATTAAGC
>CAUQAL010000064.1:0-9375 GCA_963515985.1 uncultured Granulicatella sp. | reverse complement strand
GCGGGTGTAGTTTAGTGGTAAAACTACAGCCTTCCAAGCTGTTGTCGCGAGTTCGATTCTCGTCACCCGCTTTTAATTTTATACTGGCCCGTTGGTCAAGCGGTTAAGACACCGCCCTTTCACGGCGGTAACACGGGTTCGAGTCCCGTACGGGTCATTCTTAGCACTCTTACGAGTGCTTTTTTTGTATTTTAAAATAGAGGAGATAGTTTAGATGAAAATTTTATTAACTGGTTTTGATCCATTTGGTGGAGAAAGTATTAATCCTTCTTGGGAAGTTGTTCGTCGAATCCCTAAAATAATAAAAGATACAGAAATAAAAGGAATTCAAATACCTACGGTATTTCAAAAATCGTTTGAGGTATTAAAGAAAGAAATTGAAACTTTTAATCCGGATGTTGTCATTTGTGTAGGACAAGCAGGAGGAAGACAGGGAATTACTCCTGAACGTATTGCGATAAATATTGATGATGCACGTATTGCAGATAATGAGGAAAATCAACCAATTGATTTTCCAATTCAAAAAGATGGAGAAAGTGCCTATTTTTCAACATTACCCATTAAAGCAATGGTAGATAAGATGATTGCTTCAGGTTATTCTGCGTCTATTTCAAATACTGCTGGAACGTTTGTATGTAATCATATTATGTATCAAGTACTGTATTATGCTTCAAAAAATTATCCTACCTTAAAAGCTGGATTTATTCATGTACCTTTTTTACCAGAACAAGTTAAAGATAAAAATCAATATCCTTCTATGGAATTGGAAGAAATGGTTCATGCTCTAACGCTTTGTGTTGAAACGGTTATTGAATATCAAGATAAAGAGGATTTAAAAACAATTGGAGGAGCAATTCATTAATATACAAAAACAGGATTGATGGGAGAGTCCGTCAATCCTGTTTTGTTTTTAATGGCTATAGTAAAAACTATTTCCTGCAAAGGATGGTTCACTAGTAATGGTAATTCCTAAATCACGATAAATTTCTTCATCAGCTTTTTGTAAAATAACCGTACTATGTGCTTGTAAATTTCTTAAAAAGACTAATTGATTTTTAGCGGCTTCTGCTGATGGATTTGTAACGGCAGACATACTTAAAGCAATCAGTACTTCCTTACTATCGAGGGAGCGTCTTTGTTGATGAAAGACCTCTTGACTTAATTTTGTAATGGATTCAAGAATAACAGGGGGTAATAGATGTAAATCTTTTTGAATACCTGCTAATTCTTTAATCGCATTTAATAAGCAAGCTGCTCCTGCTGTCATCGTTTCGCTTTGTTTACCAGTAATCATTTTACCATTTGGTAATTCAATGGCTACGACTTCGCTATTGGATTCTTTGGATTTACTCAAAGCTTTTTCGACAACTGGACGATCTTGAGGGGTTAATCCCATTTCATCCATAATGTATTTTCCTCGTTGAGCAGTTTCTAAAGTACCAATACCACGTTTGTAATCGCATTGTAAGTGATAGTATCTGCGAATAATTTCTTGTTTAGATGCTTCTTGTACGACTGCATCGTCTGTAATGGCAAATCCTACTCGATTCACTCCCATATCAGTTGGTGAATAATAAGGGATTTCTTTATCTTTGTAAATTTTTCTTAAAATTCTTCTTAACAGAGGGAATGCTTCAATATCACGATTGTAGTTAACAGTCGTAATACCGTATTTTTCCAAATGATATGGATCAATCATATTGACATCTTCTAAATCAGCTGTTGCAGCTTCATAGGCAATGTTAACAGGATGGTTTAATGGTAAATTCCATACAGGGAATGTTTCAAATTTTGCATAGCCTGCTGAACGTCCTCTTTGAGTTTCATGATATAGTTGACTTAAACAAGTTGCTAATTTTCCGCTATTAGCACCAGGTGCAGTAACAACGACTAATGGACGAGTAGTTTCAATGTATGTGTTGGCTCCGTATCCAGCATCACTAACGATTGTATCTACATCCATTGGATAGCCTTCTGTGTGGCCGTGAGTATAAACAGTCATCCCTCTACGTTCTAACATATTTTTGAATTGTGTGGCAGCTGGTTGACCAGTGTATCTTGTAATCAGTACGCTATTAATTTTCAAATCCCAGTGGTGTAAATCATCAATCATTCTTAAGACATCACGGTCATAAGTGATACCTAAATCTCCACGCACTTTATTTTGTTCGATATCCCCAGCATAAACACAGATAATAATTTCTGCTTGTTTTCTTAGTCGATAGAGTAGTTTTACTTTTCCATCTGGATCAAATCCAGGTAATACTCTCATTGCGTGAAAATCTCCAATGAGTTTACCACCAAATTCTAAATAGAGTTTGTCATAACTATTCACGCGCTCTAAAATATATTGACTTTGTTCTTCCAGGTATTTTTCGCTATCAAATCCTAATTGCATTTTTAACGCCCCCGTTTCACTATTTACAAGTCCATAGTATAGCACTCTTATCGTAAAAAATGAAGAAAAAATATCTTGTTCAAGTTACAAATTGTGATATACTGAGTTTGTAATTATAAAGGAGGATATAAGATGAAAAAACTTAAAGGTTTAGTCGTATTAAGTACCGCTGCAACATTGTTTGCTCTTGGCTTAGAACAAAAAGCTGAAGCTCGTGTGTATTTCCATAGTTGTAAGGAAGCTTGGGCTGCTGGATATGGAAATATAGCTGTTGGTGAAGAAGGATATAGACCAAAATTAGACCGAGATCATGATGGTATAGCATGTGAAATCAGTCGTTCTAAAGGTGCATATCGTTCTCATACAGCAGATGGAACACCATTAAATAAACAACAAGCAGCTTCTTCGTCTGAGGCAGATACAAATGATTCAGAAGAAACAACAGCATCAGGATGGCAACAAAATGGTGGAAATTGGTCTTATTATGAAGATAATAGTGCAGTAACTGACTGGAAAAAAATTAACGGTACATGGTATTATTTTGACGGAAATGGTGTCATGACTACTAATTGGCAAAAAGTGAGCGGAGCTTGGTACTATATGGATAATAGCGGAGCAATGCAAACAGATTGGAAGAAAATTAGTAACGCATGGTACTACTTCAATGCAGATGGTGTGATGCAAGAAAACCGTTGGGTGGGAGATTATTATTTAGGTTCATCTGGCGCAATGTTAGTGAATACTACTACACCAGATGGTTATCGTGTAGATGCCTCTGGAAAATGGATTCAAGATAAAAAATAGACAATAGACTTTCTAAGGTAGTAAGGATGAGAGATTCATGAACATACTGCAGTAGAAAGTCTTTTTAGTGTTCTAATTTTGCATTTCTACAAAGGAGGTGCTACACTACTCAAAAGAGTACAAGTATCAGAAAGGAGCTTTTTATGGGAAATTTAATTACTTATGTACAGCAATACGAAGCTCAAACATTTCAAGAAAAACCACTAACGGATATTGATATTTTAGTTTTAACAGAAATTGCCTATTTACCATTTGATGAAATTGTGCCTTCATCTTTTGAGGTAAAATCTGGAATTTCACTTAACCAATTAGGTGAAAAATTTGAAACAATTAAAGAAAAAGAACACGAAAATAATCCTTTTATAATTACGAAAGAAAGAATTCAATTACTAGAGGTTGTGTCGAAAAGTCCCCGTTTCAAAGATGTGAAAGTATTCGGATTTATGAATGATATTGATGATGAATTAACAAAACAATTTGCTGCGGTTTGTTATCAATGGGAAGAAAAAAGTCGATGGATTATTTTTAGAGGGACGGATGAAAGTTTGACAGGTTGGAAAGAAGACTTTATGATGACTTATTCTGATTTGATTCCTGCACAAATAGATGCGATAGAGTATTTAAGAAAACAAGCAGAGTTATTCTCAGGAACTTTAAATATATCTGGACATTCTAAAGGAGGAAATCTGTCCTTATATGCAAGTGCCATGCAAGAAGAAGATATTCAAAATAGAATTCAGCAAATTTATTGTTGGGATGCTCCAGGGGTTCATCGTTCGATTTTAAATACAGAAGGATATCAAAGAGTTGTTTTAAAAGCTAAAAGATATATTCCTCAAGATTCGATAGTAGGTTTAATGTTAGAATCCCAAGTTCCGTATCATATTATTGAAAGTCAGGGAAGTGGGATTTCTCAGCATAGTGCTTTAATGTGGAATATTGAAGATGATCATTTTGTTGAACTAACTGAATTAACGAGAAATAGTCAATTAACGGATCAAACTTTTAAACAATGGACAGAAGTAGTTTCGGATGAAGAGTTAAAACTTTTTTTTGATGCATTTTTTGAATTGTTTTTTGAAATGGGAGTAGAGACAGTTAATGACGTCTATTATAATTTTAGATTTTATGTGCAAAAGTTCTTTCAAAAAGCCTATCAAATGGATACTGAAAAAAGAGAAATCTTACTAAGAGTGGGTCGATTATTATTCCAAATTCGATATGCAATATGGAAAGATACGTTGTCCATTTCAGTAGAACTTCCAACTTTAACATTACCGAGTGTAGAAGAATTAGTTGAAAGCTGGACAGGAGAACATCGAATCTCTGTGGCTTATCAGTCTACAGAAGAAAATGAAGAAATTCGACACTATTACCAAAACCGACAAATACAAAAGAAATTAGAAATGAAACAAGCCAAGCATCCTGAGTAGATGCTTGGCTTATTCGTATGGTGTTATTGTTCAATTTTTAAACTTAAGGCTACGCCCATTCCGCCACCAACACATAGAGAGGCAATTCCTGTTTGTAATTGACGTTGTTGTAAAGCGTGAATTAATGTCACAACAATACGAGCACCTGAAGCTCCAATTGGATGTCCTAATGCGATAGCACCGCCGTGAACATTGACTTTTTCAGGATTGATTTTTAAATCTTTAATGACAGCTAAACTTTGAGCAGCAAAAGCTTCGTTTAATTCAAATAAATCTACTCGGTCTAATGGGATATGAGTTCTTTGAATCAATTTTTCAATGGCAGGAACTGGTCCAATTCCCATAATAGAAGGGTCGACTCCTGCTTCAGCATATCCTGTTAAAGTAGCTAAGATTGGTAAGTTTAAGGTATTAGCCACTTCTCTTGTTGTTAAAATTAAAGCAGCCGCTCCATCATTAATTCCTGAAGAATTTCCCGCTGTTACGACCCCATCTGTTTTAAAGACAGGTCTTAGAGCACTAAGAGATTCTACTGTTGTTTCTGGACGAATACTTTCATCTTTATCGATGATAACCATTTGTTTTGTTTTTTTGTTAGGAATTTCAATAGGTGTAATTTCTTTATCAAATGCACCATTTTGTTGTGCCTGGTAAGCTTTTTGTTGAGATTGAGCTGCAAATTCATCTAATTGTTCACGAGTAAATCCATATTTTTCAACTAGATTTTCAGCAGTTATTCCCATTGCTTCATTTGAAAAGGCATCTGTCAAGCCATCGTGGAATAAAGCATCAATCATGGTACAATTTCCATTTTTTGTAGCAAATCGATTTGGAAGTAGATGTGGTGCTAAAGACATATTTTCCATTCCACCAGCTAATACAATTTTTGCATCTCCTAGACGAATGGCTTGAGCTGCTAATAAAATCGATTTTAATCCAGAACCACAAACTTCGTTTACCGTTAAAGCAGTACTAGTATGTGATAATCCTGAATTTAGTGCTACTTGACGGGCAGGGTTTTGACCTAGACCTGCTTGTAATACTTGTCCAAAAATGACTGTGTCGATTAAAGTTGGATCTATATTTCCTTTTTGAATGGCTGATTTTGCAGCAGCTGTACCTAATTCAACAGCACTAATAGAAGAAAATTGTCCTCCAAATTTTCCGATGGCCGTTCTAGTAGCGCTAATAATAACAATATCGTTTGAATTCATATCATTCTCCTTAAAATTTCATTTACCTTACTATTGTAATCGAAAGTTGCACAGAAACCTATTAAAATACTACATAAAAAAGTTAAAGTTTTTTTAAAATTATAGCATTTAACAGGGATAATCGTTGTAGCTTTGTTCATTTTTTGCTACTATGGTACGTGCAGACTATTAGGATAGATACTTATTAGATTAAGGGAGTTAGAAATGAATATCGGAATTGATAAAATTGGATTTTATACACCACCATTTGCTTTATCCATGGAGGAGTTAGCAGTAGAGCGTGGTGTAGAACCAGCAAAATATACAGTAGGAATTGGTCAAAGCACCATGGCAGTAGCTCCTGTGACTCAAGATATTATCACAATGGGCGCAAATGCAGCGATTGGAATTTTAGATGAAGCAGATAAAAAAGCGATAGATATGATTCTTGTAGGAACAGAAACAGGAATTGACCAATCAAAATCTGCAGCTGTTTATATTCAGAATTTATTAGGCCTATCGAATCGAGTTCGTAGTGTGGAATTAAAACATGCCTGCTATGGAGCAACGGCAGCATTACAATTAGCAAAAGGGCACATCGCTTTGAATCCAGAATCAAAAGTATTAGTCATTGCAAGTGATATTGCAAAATACGGCTTGAAGAGTGGTGGAGAACCAACTCAAGGAGCAGGGGCAGTGGCAATGGTTGTTTCTGCTGAACCTCGTTTACTTCGTTTAGAAGATGAAACTAGCTTATTTACAGATGATGTAATGGATTTTTGGCGTCCAAATTATGAAGCCTATCCAATGGTAGATGGAAAATTCTCAAATGAACAATACATGCGCTTCTTTGCAGAAGTTTGGAAGGACTATGCAGCACAAACTGGAGCTACTTTTGCAGATTTAGAGGCAATTTGCTTCCACTTACCTTATACGAAAATGGGGTTAAAAGCTTTCAAACCATTTTTAGAAGAATTACCAGAAGAAGAACAAGAACGATTAACGACCCGTTATCAAGAAAGTACAGCTTATAATCGTCATGTTGGAAATATTTATACAGGGTCATTATTTTTAAGTTTTATTTCTTTAATTGAAACAAGTTCTGTATTAGTTGCAGGAGATCGTATTGGATTCTTTAGTTATGGATCAGGAGCAGTTGGAGAATTCTTCGTTGGAGAATTAGTAGAAGGCTTTGAAAAACAATTACGAGTAGAATCTCACCAACAATTATTAGAGAATCGTAAACAAGTAACGGTTGCAGAATATGAAGCATTATTTAGTCAAATGGTAGATGAAAGTGGCGAACAAACTTTCCAAGTAGAAGATAAAAGTCCATTTATTTTATCAGGTGTTCACCAACATCAAAGACAATATAAAAAACAATAAATTGTATGCGAAAAGACTCGGTTTCAATCCAGTCTTTTCTTTTTTTACGGTCTAGATTATGGTAGACTAATATTATATGAAAAATGTAATAAGAGATTTTGCATGAAAGATAAGAAGGGTGAAGTATGGCAAAAATTTTAATTATTAATACGGGTGGAACCATCGCAATGAGCGAAGACCATTCTACTGGAAAAGTATCTCCTAATGGAGAAAATCCATTATTATCGAGTGCACATTTATTTCATTTAATCGGAGATATTCATACAGAAGATTTATTTAATTTACCTTCTCCTCATATGCAAGAATCTCATATGATGCAATTAAGACAAAGAATTTTAACAGCTGTAGATGAGGGTTATACTGGGGTTGTGGTCACTCACGGAACAGATACTTTAGAAGAAACAGCGTATTTTTTAGAATTAACAACGAATTTATCCATTCCAATTGTAGTGACTGGAGCAATGAGATCAAGTAATGAAATTGGGTCAGATGGTCTAGCGAATTTACGGAGTTCCTTAATTGTTGCAGCTTCTCCAGAATCGAAGGATAAAGGAGTTGTAGTTGTCATGAATGATGAAGTTCATACAGCTACTTATGTAACAAAAACTCATACTACAAATGTCGCAACTTTCCAAACGCCAACTTTTGGACCTCTTGGATTAGTTTCGAAAAGTGAAGTCATTTATTTCCAACGTTTATTAAAACAAGAGTACTATCCAATCGAAGAAGTTCAAACGGGAGTATACTTATTAAAAGCTTATGCGGGAATGGATGGCCTATTACTCGATGCGCTTTGCGAACATCATGCAAAAGGTATAGTAATTGAAGCTCTAGGAGCGGGAAATTTACCACCAGCAACATTACCAGCCTTACAAAGATGTTTAGAAGCAGGGATTCCTATTGTATTAGTCTCAAGAGCCTTTAATGGTGTCACGTATGATGTGTATGACTATTTAGGTGGAGGGAAGCAATTACGACAGTCTGGTGTCATTTTTACAACAGGATTAAGTGGGCAAAAAGCTCGTATGAAACTAAGTGTTTTATTAAGTTCAGGGAAATCGTTAGAAGAAATTGAAAAAGCATTTGCATGCTAGAAAGAAGGATTAGAAATGGTAACAAAAATTGGAAGACGTGTTCGTGAATATGAAGGAAAACCAATTATTTATGGATATCCATATGAAGATTTAGTTGCATGGTTTGAAGAACATGGAGAGAAAAAATTCAGAGCAGGACAATTATGGGACTGGTTATATCGCAAACGTGTCACAAGTTTTGAAGAAATGACAAACTTATCAAAAGATTTAATTGCAAAATTAAATGAAACTTTTACATTCCCAGTATTAAATGAAAAAATTAAGCAACAATCAACTGATGGTACTCGTAAGTTCTTATTTGAATTAGCAGACGGCTTATTAATTGAAACGGTTTTAATGCCACAAGAGTATGGATTATCTATTTGTGTAACAACACAAGTAGGATGTAATATCGGTTGTACTTTTTGTGCCAGTGGTATTATTGCAAAACAACGTGACTTAGTTGCGGGAGAAATTGTAGCGCAAGTAATGCATGTTCAACGTACATTAGATGAAGTAGCTCCTGGAGACCGTGTAAGCCATATTGTTGTAATGGGAATTGGAGAACCATTTGATAACTATGATAATGTGATTAAGTTCTTAAAAGTAGTCAATTCAGATACAGGTTTAGCGATTGGTGCACGTCATATTACAGTATCTACTAGTGGACTTGCTCCAAAGATTTTAGATTTTGCTAAAGAAGGTTTGCAAGTTAACTTAGCGTTATCGCTACATGCTCCAGATAATGATACTCGTTCTAAAATTATGCGTATTAACCGTAAATACCCTATTGAAGTGGTGATGGAAGCGATTAATGAATATATTCGTACAACGAATCGTCGTGTGACGTTTGAATATATTATGTTGGACCATGTCAATGATTCTGTGGAGCAAGCACAACAATTAGCGGATTTATTAGCGGATAAGAAACGTTTATCGTATGTAAACTTGATTCCTTATAATAAGGTTCGTGAGCATGATCAATATGAACGTAGTAGTAAGGATCGTGTAGTGGCTTTCTATGATGTGTTGAAGAAAAATCATATTAACTGTGTGGTTCGTAAAGAATTCGGTCATGATATTGAAGC
>CAUQAL010000063.1:0-9450 GCA_963515985.1 uncultured Granulicatella sp. | reverse complement strand
ACATTTCTTCATCTAATAAGAAGGCTGCTTCTGCCGCTCTTTCTAATCGTTCATGAATAATTTCTGGGAATTCTCCCTTATACTTATAATTTAACGAATGTTCAATCGTTGCCCAGAAATTCATCGCTAATGTGCGAATTTGAATTTCTACTAAAATTTTCACTTCTCCTTCAATTCTTTGTACTGGATATTCTAATACAACATGGTAAGAACGATAGCCACTTGCTTTTTTTTGATGGATATAATCTCGTTCAATGATAATTGTAAAATCATTTCGTTGACGTAGTAATCGTACCACTTCAAAAATATCATCTACAAATTGGCACATAATCCGTAATCCTGCAATATCTTGTACGCCGTCTAAAAAATCTTCTGTTAAAATTTTTCTCACTTGCATTTTTTCACGGATACTATCAGGTGTTTTCACACGTCCCGTAATAAATTCGATTGGAGCATGTTTTCCTTTTTGTCGATATTGAAGACGGATCCCTTTTAATTTAATTTTTAATTCTTCAATTGCTTGACTATAAGGTGCTAAAAAAGCATCCCAATCTTCAACTTCTGGTAAATATTTTTCTTCCATTTACTCACCTACTTTATTCTCATCTTTACTATCATAGCATATTTTTTACTGAGTCTAAAAGAAATTTGAGTAATCTTAAATAATCCTCAATAGTTTTTATTTGTAATTCTAAAAATTTTAAGCTAAAGTAGAAAAAGTTTGAAATAGAAAGAGGTTGAATCATGCCCCATTTAGAAAAAGAATATAAAAATCTTCTAACAAGAGAACAATATGTCGCTTTAAAAGAAGAATTTAACTCTATTTTCACGAAAGAGATTACGCAAATGAATCAATATTATGATTGTCATCAACAATTAGAAAACAATCGTTCTGCTCTTCGAATTCGCCTTATTGAAGGTCAACAAACAGGAGAAATTACATTAAAAATCCCTCAATCAGACTGTGAGGTTATTGAAATTACTGAAGAATTACCAGCAGAACAATTACAATGGTGGATTGAAGAAGATATTTTCTTGCTCCCAACTAGTATTAAGTTAGCACTAGAAGAACAAGGCATTCATTTATCGAATATCTCACCTACAGCTACTCTAACAACTCATCGATTAGAGGGAATCTTAAGCCCAGGCTGTTTACTTGTTCTAGATGAAAGTCATTACTCAGGTCAGACAGATTATGAACTTGAAATGGAAGTTGAAGATTTAGAAAAAGGAAAAGAAATCTTTTTAGAAATCTTGAATCGTCATGGAATTGAACCCCTTCAACCCATCAGTAAAATTAGACGTGCATTACGTGCATACGAAAAAAAATAGAAAATTCAAGGCTTTTTATTCATATTTTTTTCAAATTTCTGTTACAATAAGATTACAGTATAAAGAAAGGAGATTTAGTTCGAGGTGAAGACTAATGAGAATAGTGAACTGAGTCGTATTCATCCCACTTCTTCATTAACTGAGAGAATTTTTGATTGTTATCTTTTCATTAATCCACTTGGGAAACAATGTTATAAATGCGAACAAGAAGTTATGAAATTTATTGAACGGACTCCTCATAAAGTACATGTCCATTTCCTTCCTTTTCATAATTTCAAATCGGTTACTCAGTATATGAAGAATAATCAATTAAATGATAAAAATATTGACTTACGAAACGAAATCTATACAAAAATCTATGACGCTTCGCTATCCTATAAGGCAGCTCAACTACAGGGAAAAAAATTAGGTAGAGCCTTTTTAATGGAATTGCAAACACAACTACATCTTCTTCATAAAGAATATACTCCTGAATTATTACAGGAAATTATTCAAATTATTGGACTTGATGAAAAAATGTTTTACGAAGATAAAGCGAGTAAACTCGTTCATCAAGAGTATGAAAAAGATCAACAAATTGCTCAAGAAATGATGGTCGAAACGAATCCATCACTCGTTATTTTTGACAATTTAAATCAACAATACGGTGTCATCTTACATCAAAATATTAACGCAGATATCATTGAACATGTCTGCGAAAACTTACATCATGACATTGGAGTATGTCCAAAAAAGACACAACGTCATCAAACATGCTGTGTCATCAAAATGGTACATTAATGTTTAAAAGAGACTGACCTTTCAGTCTCTTTTTATTACTCGGAGGTTATTATGGCAACATCAGTATTATTATTAGACGAACAAACCATTCAACACTTAGGGAAAATCTATCAAGAGGCTATCCATCAAATCCCTCCTCATTCACATTATCAATTAAAACTTCCTTCTTTATCCGTTACTGCTTACAAGTCCGGAAAAGTTGTTTTACAAGGAAGTGCTGTAGATGAATTTATCCAGAAACATGATTTAACAACTTCAACAAGTACGAAGAAAACAACATACGCTTCGAATGGTCTCCCTGAAGGTTTTTCAAATTGGGGTGTCATTGGTAGTGATGAAGTTGGAACAGGAAGTTATTTTGGTCCATTAACCGTTGCTTGTGCATTTGTTCCAGAAAATCTTATTACAGAATTACAACAACTGGGTGTTAAGGATTCAAAAAATTTAACCGATGCTCAAATTCAAGAAATCGTTCCAAAAATCAAAGCATTAATCCCTTATAAACTTCTAACTTTATGGCCTGAAAAATATAATGAAGTACAACAAACCAAAAATTTAAATGAGATGAAAGCTCTTCTTCATAATCAAGCGATTAAACGATTATACCAACAAATCAATCCTGATTTGCTTCAAGCTGTATTAATTGATGAATTTTGTTCTCCATCAAACTATTATCGTTATTTAGGAGATCAATCTGCTCCTCTTAAATCAATTACATATTTTAAAACAAAAGGTGAAAGCCATCATATTGCAGTTGCTGCAGCATCAATGATTGCTAGAGATGCATTTTTAGAAGGTTTAAAAACATTGTCTAAAGAATATGGATACCCTCTACTATCTGGTGCTAACGCATCCGTAGATGAATTAGCTAGTAAAATTTTAAAACAAGAAGGCATGGACGTTTTAAGAAAAGTTGCTAAATTACACTTTGCCAACACCCAAAAAGCTATTGATTTAACAAAATAATCCTGTAAACAAATATAGGCGTGAAATCAAGTATAAATACCTGATTTCACGCCTGTTTTAATGTTCTCTAATATTTTTGTTACATAGTTAAAATAGAGTTTTTTGATATAGTAGTATGAGCAATAGAATCTGTCACACAGATTTTATTGCAGGGAAAATTGAGACCTTAGGCTCAAATTTTAGCTATGAGACAGCAAAGCTGGCTGCTAGCGTCCTAATACTACTGTACAAATAACTTACTTTATCATACGCACTCCCATAATTTTCGTTTCAAGTGGAAATGAGTTTTTATAGTAGTACGAGCAATAGAATCTGACTACAGATTCTATTGCAAGAAAATTTGAGACCTAGGCTCAAATTTTAGGCATGAGACCGAAGGTCTGCTGCCGTCTTAGTGCTACTATACCAAAAACTCAATTTCCACGCCTCCTACTTTTTCATAAGACGAGACAATATCACACTGACTAGTATCCAAATTGCTAAAACAATTCCTAATGCAATTCCCCAACCATGAGAATGCTCCGTAAAAGGAATTTGCACATTCATCCCAAAAAATCCCGTTACAATATCCGGAACCGTTAAAAGAATCGAAATAACCGTTAATAATTTCATCGTATCATTCAAATTATTATTCAAAACATTATTATACGTACCAGATAATTGTTGCAAAATTTGAAGATTAATCGAAGTCATTTCCACTAGCTGCTTTGCTTCAATTAAACTATCTTCTAACTCTTCTTTTTCTACATCATCTAATACTTTAAACACAGATTGAGTCTTCAATTGCTCCAATACAATTGCATTTTGTTTAGTAGCTGAAACCAAATACACACTACCGATTTCCAAATCCGATAAAGCAAACAAATTTTTCTTTGTTGTTTTTTGTCGTAACATCTGACTTAATAACCCTTGTTCTTTTTTTAATTTTTCAATTTTTGGGAAATAATATTCCGTAATCATAAATAAACTAGAAAATAAAAATGTAAACAAAGATATATCTGGTCTTTCTTCTAATTCCTCTTTCATTGCTTGAACAATGTATTCATTATGATGGTTTGTAATCGTAATAATTTGATTTCTACGTACAATAAATGTCATAGGAATTGTTTCATATTGACTAGAACTTAAAGATTGCTTAATCACATTATAAATAACAATCAATGTTTCTTTCCGTCTATCATATTCAATATGAGCACGTTCATGTTCATCAAGGGCATACTCCAACATTTCACTATCAATTTCATACGTTTCATAGATAGATGAATACTCACTAATCAAATCTGAATTTATGTTAATCCACGAACAAGAGTTTCCAAAATTTACTACCGCCATAACCTTCTCCTTTAAAATATTTTTATACCAATTTATTATATTTTAAATAAAGAGGAATAACAAATAGTATAAATAAAAAAGACTTTCCATAGCAGTATGAGCATGAGACAGCCAAGCTGTCTGCTAGCGTCCTAATACTGCTATACCAGGAAAGTCTAATTAACTATACGTACTCTCATATTTATCCGTACAAATACAAATGACTTTTCACAGTAGTACGAGTGATAGAATCTGTGTCACAGATTCTATCACTGGAAAAATCAAGACCTTAGGCTTGATTTTTAGCCAAGAGACCCGAAAGGGGCTTCTGGCGTCCAAGTCCCACTATATAGAAAACTCTATTCACTAACGTACTCTCATAATATCCAGTAAAAATAAAAAAGACTTTCCATAGCAGTATGAGCAATAGAATCTGTCACACAGATTCTATTGCAGGAAATTTGAGACCTTAGGCTCAAATTTTAGCTATGAGACAGCCAAGCTGTCTGCTAGCGTCCTAATACTGCTATACCAGGAAAGTCTATTTATATTATGTTACTCTTCGTTCATCAACGCTTCTAATTGTTCTAGTCGTTGTTCGAACACATTCATTGCATCATATAGATATTGAGTTTGAGTCATATCTACCCCTGCTTTTTTCATAACTTCAATTGGTTTGTCACTACGTCCAGCACGTAAGTAGTTTAAGTAAGCCTCTAAATCTTCAGGAGTACCATGTAAAATCTTATCTGCTAAAGCAGTTGCTGCAGCCATACCAGTTGCATATTGATATACATAGTAATTCATATAGAAATGAGGAATACGAGCCCACTCATAAGCAATTTGCTCATCTTGAATCACATTTGCATAATATTTTTTATTAATGTTTGCATAAATCTCAGAAATAGCTGCTTGAGTTAAAGGCTCACCATTTTGATCTGCCACATGAATTTGATGCTCAAATTCAGCAAATTGAGTTTGACGGAAAATAGTAGATTTAAAACGATTTAAATAATTATTTAAAATATATTTTTGACTCTCTTTATCCGTATGTTTCTTCAATAAGTAGTCTGTTAATAAGTTTTCATTCGTTGTAGAAGCAATTTCCGCTAAGAAAATTGAATAATCTCCATATTGGAATGGTTGAGTATGACGAGTGAAATAACTATGCGCACTATGTCCTAATTCATGTACTAATGTAAAGAAGTTACTTAAATCATCATGCCAGTTTAATAAAATATAAGGAGCAGTTGCATAACCACCTGATGAATAACCACCACTACGTTTACCAATATTTTCAGCAACATCAATCCAACGTTGATCATAGGCTTGTTTAAGAATATCTTGATACTCTTCTCCTAATGGTTTTAATGCTTCAAAAGTAGCTTTAGAAGCTTCTTCATAATTGTAAGTAATTGGAGCTTCACCAGTAATTGGAACATACATATCATACATATGTAATTCATCTAATCCTAGAGCTTTTTGTTGTAAAGCAATATAACGGTGTAATAATGGTAATTTTTCATTGACTACTTTTACTAAAGCATCAAATACTTCTTCAGGAACTTGATTAGAAGCTAATGCAGCTTGACGACTTGATTCATAGTTATGAGTCAAAGCTTCAAAGTTATGAGCTTTCACTTCAGAACCTAATATACTAGCAAATGTATTTTTTAAGTCAATATATGGTTTATATTTTGTTTCAAATGCATTTTTACGAACTTCAGCATTTGTTGATTCTAAGAATGTAGTATAGTTTCCGTGAGTTAATTCCACTTCTTCCCCTTTTTCATTCTTAACTGTTCCAAATTTAATGTCCGCATTATTTAAGAAGTTAAATGTTTTTCCTGGTCCTGAGAAGACTTCATTTGCTTTTGATAATAAAGCTTCTTCACGATCGGATAATACGTGACCTTTACGAATACGAGCTGCTTCTAATGCAACACGGAATTCTTCTAAGCGTGGTTCTTCTTTAAAGAAGTTTTCAAATTCTTCATCTGATTTTTCTAAGATAGCTGGTTCAAACCATGATGAAGCACCTGATAATTCAACATATACTGAGAAAGCACGTTGATTTAACACTTGATTTTCATCATTTGTTGTATCTTGGTCAGCTTTTAAATGTGAGTACACATAAGCCGTTTCAATTTTTTCATCTACTTGATTCGATAATAATAAGTAGTTATATAAATTTTCTCCAGATTGTAATGCTGTTTCTTTACTTGCAGCAATTACTGGAATTTTTTCTGATACAAAAGCCAAATCAGCTTCAAAACCAGAATTATCTGGATAGATTAATGTTAAGTCCCATGTTAATTCTACAGGAACTTCTTCACGAGTTAATGGTTTTTTATCACTCATTTTTTCTCCCACCTTCATTTTAAGATATGAACCCATTCTACTATGAATTTTTAAATTTATAAAGGGAAAATCCTTAAAAATTAAGACTTTCTTATCTTCTCTCATTCTCAATAAGCTAATTGAGAATGAATTTCACTCTCATCTAGTTTAGAATTATTCTAATCTAGAAGAATTTATGTTATGATTTATTCAACAAAAAAATACGAGGTGAAAAAAATATGAATATTTTAGAACAAAAACAAATTCGCTATACAATTACTTGCGGAACATTAATTATTTTAGGACTAGCTGCTAGTTTTCACGGATTGAATCTAGTATCTGTGATTTGCTACTTGACAGCGTTCTTAGTTGGAGGATTCCACTCAGCCGTTGAAGGAATTCAAGAAACATTCCAAGAACAACATTTAAATGTTGACTTATTAATGGTTTTAGCGGCAATTGGTGCTTCTATTATTGGTTACTGGTTAGAAGGAGCTTTATTAATTTTTATCTTCTCATTAAGTGGAGCTCTTGAAGAATATGCAATGGCAAAAAGTGAAAAATCAATGACAGAATTATTAAACTTACAACCAAAAACAGCGACACGTATTCGTGATGGTCACTATGAAACAGTAGACGTTGAAGATTTAGCAATCAATGATGTCATTTTCATTAAAAAAGGAGAAGCTGTTCCAATGGATGCTATCCTAACAGAAGGTGAAAGTTTATTCGATGAAAGTATGATTAATGGTGAACCACTTCCAGCAAACAAAAAAGTAGGCGAAGAAATTTTCGCAGGAAGTATTAATTTACACCAATCTTGTACAGCTACTGTACACAAAAATGCAGATGAAACTGTTATGGCTTCTATTATTCGTTTAGTAGAAGAAGCTCAAGAACAAGAAACAAAAACAAGTAGCTTTATTAATAAAATTGAAGACTCCTATGTAAAAGTTGTTTTAGTATTAGTTCCATTAGCCATTGCACTATTCTACTTTGGATTCCAATGGACTTGGCAAGAATCTTTCTATAGAGGAATGATTTTATTAACAGTAATGTCTCCATGTGCCTTAGTTGCTTCCGCTAGCCCTGCTATTTTAGCAAGTTTATCTAATGCAGCAAAACAAGGGATCTTATTAAAAGGTGGAGAAGCTTTAGAACAATTATCTTCAATTGAATCAATTGTTTTAGATAAAACTGGTACATTAACAAAAGGAAAACCAACTGTTCAACATGCAGTAATTATTAATGAAAACGAAGAAGAAGTTCATGCAATGATGTATGAAATGGAAATCCGTTCAACTCACCCATTAGGAAAATCTATTACAGCGTATACACAAACTTACAAAAATTCTGATGCGATTTCTTTAGATAGCTTTGAAGAAGTAATTGGAAATGGATTAGTCGCAACTGCTCAAGGTTCAACTTGGAAAATTGGTAAATTAGCTTGGATTGATGAAGACTGGAAACAACACACAGCATTAGCTTCTGACATTGAAAAACACTTAGAACAAGGTGAAATTGTTTTAGCAATCGAGAAAAATGGACAATTCATTGGTTTCTATGCCATTACAGATGAAATTAAAGAAAGTAGCCAATCTGTATTACACTACTTTAACAAAGAAAATATTCAAACCATTATGATGACTGGTGATTCAGAATCAACTGCCGAAGCTGTAGCAAAACACTTAGAAATCTCTGATTATCAAGCAAACTGTTTACCTGAAGATAAAGCAACTTATGTTAAGAATTTATCTGATAAAGGTGTTTCTGTAGCCATGGTTGGGGATGGTATTAATGATGCTCCTGCTCTTGCAAATGCAACGGTTGGGATTGCGATTGGTGAAGGAACTGCTTTAGCAATTGAAGCAAGTGATATTGTCTTATTAAAAAACAATTTATCATTAATTAAATATGGTCACGAATTATCTAAAAAAATGAAACGCATTATTTTACAAAATATTGTGTTCTCATTATCAGTGATTACAATTTTAATTTTAGCAAATGTTTTCCAATTCATTAACTTACCTTTAGGCGTTATCGGACACGAAGGAAGTACTATCTTAGTAATCTTAAACGGATTACGTTTACTTAAAAAACTATAAAAAATAATATACAAAAAATAAAAAATGACTTTTAAAAAAAGTAGCATAGGACGCAAGCAGCCAGCAAAGCTGTCTCATTGCTAAATTTCGAGCCTGAGGTCTCGAAATTTCCTGTACTAGAAGCCACTCGGCTTCTAGTACTTTTGCTACTATTTGAAAGTCATTTTTTATTCTTCATCTTTCGATAAATTTTACTCAAAATACTTTTTAACAATAAAATTCCTTCCACTAAAACGACAAATTGGAAAATTCTTACGATTAACACGATATCCGTCCATAAATAGATCCATATCGACCATAGAAATAGAGCAAATAGTATTTTACCTTTTGTATCTAATTTCCGAATTAAAAACCATTCAAGAAATGTTTCATTCTTTCCTTTTGAACGATAAAAGTCACTTTGTATTTGTTTCATAAAATTCATTTACTCTCACCATCCATATCCTTTAAAACCGTTATTTTCTTTTGTCTATAAAATAGTGTAAATTCACTTAGAAGTCAATCATCATATAAAAAACTTTCCAATGTAGTGAGAGTATAAGAAGCCACACTGGCTTCTTATACAGGAAAACTTCAAGACGGTTTCACCGTCTTACTCATGACAGAAACAAAATTT
>CAUQAL010000062.1:0-9550 GCA_963515985.1 uncultured Granulicatella sp. | reverse complement strand
TTATAGCATAGGTAGTATCTTTTTGTCTTTTTTTGGTACTTTGTTTCAAATAAAATTCGAGACCGAGGCTCGAATTTTAGCCATGAGACTCGCATAGCGAGGCTGCTGGCGACCTTGCAGGCTAAAAAAGGCTTGTCTATTTTTATTTACGTCTATTCTTGGTGTATCAACTTATAAACGTCTTGTTTTTTTAGTTGGTTTTGTTTTGCTACCCATTTAATGGCGTCTTTTTGAGAAAGTTGTTGGTGTTCCATTGCCCATTGGACTTGTTCTTCTAAACTTAAATGTGCGCAAGAAGCAGTCTCTTCCGTAGCAACACTAGTTGTTACCTCTTCAGGACGAGTAGTCCCAATTAAAATACAACATTCGCCTTTCAATTCTTCTTCCTCACAGAGTGTTTTTAATTCTATAGCAGTTCCACGAATAAATTCTTCATGCTTTTTCGTTAATTCTCGACATAAAACGACTTCTTTTTCTTCACCATAAACTTGAGCAATCAGACTAAAACAATCGTCTAATCGATACGGAGACTCATACAAAATGACCGTTTCGCTATGACTCGATAAAGCAGTTAACTCAGCCACTCGATCCTTTTTCTTTCTAGGAAGAAATCCATAAAAATAAAAGGGTTGAGGAACTAATCCTGATGCAATGAGTGCAGTAATCGCAGCATTAGCACCCGGTAATGGAATAACCGTAATTCCTTCTTGAATGCAAGCTTGAACAAGTTCAAATCCGGGATCACTAATCGAAGGAGTTCCGGCATCACTTACTTGAGCAATAGTTTTCCCTTCTTTTAACCATTCGATAACAGAGGGAATACGTTCCTGTGTGTTATGTTCATGGAAACTTTTTTGAGGAGTTTGGATTTCAAAATGATTTAATAATTTCTGAGTATGTCTTGTGTCTTCCGCAAGAATAAAATCGACTTCTTGTAATGTTTTAATGGAACGAAAGGTCATATCATCTAAATTCCCAATAGGAGTAGGGATTAAGTATAGTTTTCCATAAGGAGATGCTTCAAAACTTTTTTGTCTCATGACAGTTCCTCCTGTTGTAATAATTGAATGATAGGCGTGGCTGTTTTTCTTATTTTCACACCTTGTGCTGTTAGATAGTTTATTTTTTGGCTACGTGTTTGTTGTTTAAAAGCATATTCTGCTTTCAACGCTTCGGATTTTGTAGCATATTCTTTAGCATATAATAGGGTAATAGGACGTCTTATTTTTGTATATTTAGCGCCAGTTCCATTATTATGAGCCATGATTCTTTTTTCTACATTTGTCGTATATCCTGTATATAAAGTATGATCTTTACATAAGGCAACATATATAAAATGTGTTCCCATTTCATTAACCCCATAATACTTCTTTTAATTTATCTGTATATTGATTATTTTCATCAAAAATAGTAATCGGTGGTAAAATACGAACGCCACCTGGTTGTCCGTCTTTTATCAGTTCAATGAGGACAATATTGCTTTCTTTTCCTTCTTTTGGATGAATGAATTGAATTCGTTTCGGTTCTAGTCGGTAGACTCTTGCTGTTGTTAAAATATCTGTCAGACGATCTGGTCGATGAACGATAAAGGCTTTTCCTTTCATTTTTAGTAATCCGGATATATTTTGCAGCAATTCTTCTAATGATAAATGGATTTCATGACGAGCAATCGTGAACGCTTCTTTTTGATTAACGAGAGCTTGTTCTTGTAATTTAAAATAAGGAGGATTACATGTAATAACATCAATCGAATCTTTTTTTAGTATTGATGTAATTTCTCGAACATCTGCTTGGAGGATTTCTACTTTTTCTTCTAATTGATTGAGCTGAATGGTTCGATTTGCCATATCGCATAATGCTTCTTGTAATTCAACACCTATAATTTTATTGTTTGTTTTAGCGCTGAGTAAAAAGCTAACGACACCATTGCCCGTACATAAATCTACAATCGTTGCTTTTCGTTGATGTGGAATTGTAGCAAAATCACTTAATAATACCGCATCGATTGAAAAAGAGAACACTTCCGAACTTTGGATAATATCAATATTTTCTCGTTCTAATCTGTCTAGTCTTTCATGTGGTTTTAACTCAATCGTCATAAAGTCTCCTTATATTCATTCAATATAGTAGGTTTATTTTAGCATAGAAGAGAAAACTCTGCACAAAAATATATTTTTAAGAATCAAACTTAAGACCTATGACATCTAAAATGGAAAAAGGCATAATAGACTTGTAAATGATATTAGAAAATGAATGGAGGAATCCGATATGAATGAAAAAGAACGTATTTTAGATTTAGTAAAAAAAGGAGTGATTAGCTCGCAAGAAGCGATTTCCTTATTAGAAGAGCTTGGAAAAAATCAAGGGGAATCTTCAAAAGTGAGTGAGCAAGAGACAAAAGATGCATCCACTTACCAAAAAGAAGATGAAAAACGATTCGATACAGTTTTAGATAGTATCGCATCTGTTGTCACAAATTTTTCAAGTGAATTAGATGAAGAATTTGAAACATTAAACCAAGTAAATCAACAAGTGAAACAAAAAGAAGAACGAATTGAAGAACTTCATACAGCAAAAGCTCTTGGTCAACTAACGGTAGAACAAGAAATGGAATTACAAAGACTTACTGAAGAATTAGAAATATTACGTTCTCAACAAAGAAGTTTAGAAGAGGAAAAGAAAGCAGCACAAGATGAAATGAAACGATTGAAAAAAGAAGAGTTCGATGAAAAACTTAAAAAAGCAAAACAAAAAATTGAAGAAACAGATTGGCAACAAACAACAAGTGATTCTTTATCACAGTTAGGAGGAATCATTGGACGTTTTGCAGGACAATTTTCTAAGGCAGTTGCTGAAACAGCACGTAATGTAAGTGTTACGATTAAAGATCATCCAAGTTTTTCAACGATGTCTCCATTTTTCTATCAAACAAGTCACTCTTATGCTTTTGAAGAAGAGTTTGGAGATATTGGTGTTATTGAAATTAAAGTGGCAAATGGGGATATCAAAATGAAAACTGCTCCTCAATCAACCGTAACGATTGAAGGAGAATTTCGATTAAATGAAGAATTTGAAACGCAAGAAGAAATGGAAAACTACATTAATGAGCGATTGAATGTTAGTCTAGAGAACGATACATTTAAATTCTTCATCCCAAGTAAAAAAGTTTATGCAGATGTTACTTTTGTTTTCCCAGAAAAAGAGTATGATTACGTGAGTGTTAAAGGGTTAAATAGTGGCATTCGAATGAAGGACTTCACCGGAAAAGATTTTTATGCAGAATCACAAAATGGAGAAATTTCTGTGAAAAATGTGAGTGGAACCATGTTAGAACTTACAAGTAAAAATGGAACGATTAAACAATTAGATGGACAATTCAAAGATTCCATTTTAGATGGAACAAATGGGAATATTATTTTTGATGCAGAAACAGAAAGTGCTACACTAAAAACAGTGAATGGCTCTATTAAAGTAAAAAAAGTAGCACCAAATACCAAACAAGTGATGGCTAAAACGGTTAATGGAAGTGTACAATTAGATGTACCAGAATCATTAGAAGTAGAAGCATCCCTAAGTACATCGCTAGGGAAATTACATTATGATGATGCACAATATGAAGTGATTAAACATGAAAAAACAGTGACAAGTCATTCAGTCGTTTTAAGAAGACAAAAAGAAGTAGTTCCTGTTAGAATTACAGGGAAAACAACGACTGGAAGTGTGACATTAAATTCGGTACAATAGAGATAAATTCGAAAAAAGGAGAAAAATTATGAAAAGAAAAAAATTAATGCGATCAAAAGATAATCGTATACTAGCAGGGGTTATTGGTGGACTTGCAGAATATTTAGATGTTGATGCAAGTATTTTAAGAGTCATCTTTGTATTGTTAACATGGTCAGGAATGCCAATCTTATTATATATTTTACTAGCGATTATTATTCCATCAGACAAAAGATCAAGAAATCAAAACTATTACTATGATTCTTATAATCAACCAAGAAAAGAAGCTCGAAAAGTAGAAGAAGATGATTCTGATTGGAGTGACTTTTAGGTAAATGTTTTTAAGAAAAATTGCTATTAACACAGTTGGATTTATGGTTATTGCAGCACTGCTTCCTCAATTTGTTGTCACTAATTGGGGATCAGCTTTATTTGCGGCGATTATTTTATCGATTTTAAATGTTGTCGTGAGACCAATTTTGATGATTGCCTTTATTCCATTAATTGCTGCAAGTTTTGGTGTGTTTATGTTAATTATTAATGCGCTAATGCTTTGGTTAATGATAGGAATTGTTCCAGGGATTCACGTGACATCATTTTGGATGTTAATCGTTGTCAGTGTGTTATTAAATATTTTTAGAAAATTTGTTGAAAATTTCTTCAAGGAAGAAGAATATTATTAGGACAGAAAATGACTTTTCATGAGTAGTAATAAAAAGCTACTGTGAGAGTCATTTTTTATTTTGGTTATAAGCAGTAAGGAAAGTATTAGAGAATGTATAAAGATTTGGTATAGAATTTCCCCGAGAAGTGCAAAAATGTGGTATGATAGAATAGAATAAGTAGAAAATGAGGGATGATATGAAATCAATCGTAACAGTAGAAAAACTGGCTGAAAAATTGCATCTAAAACCATTACATGGTTTAGAATATTTAAATCGTGAAATTACAACTAGTGAAATTTCAAGACCAGGATTAGAATTAGCAGGATATTTTAACTTTTATCCAGCAGAAAGAATTCAATTACTAGGAAGAACCGAATTATCATTTGCTGAGCAATTATCTTCACGTACAAGATTAAAAACAATGCGTCGATTATGTACGCCTGACACACCGTGCTTTGTAGTGTCTAGAAAATTATTACCTCCTGAAGAGTTGATTGAAGCAGCAGAGGAAGCAAAAATTCCAATTCTACAAGCAAGTTCAAGAACGACTCATGTATCGAGTAGTGTTACAAACTATTTAGAAAGTCGATTAGCTCCTCGTACATCAATGCATGGGGTATTAGTCGATGTGTATGGAATTGGAATGCTCATTACTGGTGAAAGTGGCGTTGGTAAATCTGAAACAGCCTTAGAATTAGTTCAAAAAGGTCACCGTCTAGTAGCAGATGATCGTGTTGAATTGTATCAACATGATGAATTAACACTTGTTGGTGAAGCTCCAGAAATTTTAAATAATTTAATTGAAATTCGTGGAATCGGAATTGTTGATGTAATGACATTATTTGGTGCAGGAGCTATTTTAGATACGAAACAAGTAGACTTATTAGTTCATTTAGAAAACTGGACACCAGATAAACAATATGACCGTTTAGGAAGAGCAGTTGAAACGACTGAAGTGATGGGAGTAAGCATTCCAAAAATGAGAATTCCTGTGAAAACTGGTCGAAATGTTTCTATTATTTTGGAAGTTGCTGCGATGAATTTCCGTGCGAAAAAAATGGGATTTGATGCTACAAAAACATTCACAGAACGTTTAGAGCAGTTAATCGCTGAAAACAGCGAACAATAGGAGGCGATTGTATGAATGAATTTTTACTTCAAACGATTAATCCTATAGCTATTGAAATTGGTGGCTTACAAGTTCGTTGGTATGGCATCATTATTGCTTCTGCCATTTATATTGCAGCTACTCTAGCAGATAGAGAAGCAACTAAAAAAGGATTTCGTAAAGATTTTGTAGTTGATTTAGTATTTTGGGCAATTCCATTAGCCTTTTTAGGAGCAAGATTTTATTATGTTTTGTTTGAATGGAAACATTATATTGCACATCCTGCTGATATTATTAAAATTTGGGAAGGCGGAATTGCCATTTATGGTGGATTAATTGCGGGAGCATTGACAACATATTGGTTTTGTAAAAAAGAAGAAGTTTCCTTTACTTTGTTATTAGATATTTTAGCGCCTGTTGTCTTATTAGCGCAGTCAATTGGACGTTGGGGGAATTTCACGAATCAGGAAGCTCATGGAGCAGAAGTTACAAGACAATTTCTAGAAAATCTTCATTTGCCAAGTTTTATTATCGATCAAATGAATATTAATGGCGTTTATTATCATCCAACTTTTTTATATGAATCTTTATGGTCTGCTTTAGGAGTTGTTTTATTAGTCATTTTAAGGAAGAAAGCTCCTATTAAAGTTGGGGAAATTGCAGCGACTTATCTGATTTGGTATGGATGTGGTCGTTTTGTAATTGAAGGAATGCGTACAGATAGTTTATGGCTATTTGGAGTGATCCGTATTTCTCAAGCATTATCTTTAATCTTAGTGATTGGAGCCATTATATGGGTATGGATGCAAAGAAAAAATCATCCACAGAGACCTACTTATGTATCCGTTGATAATCCAAAATCATCGGATTTATGGATTTAAAGGAGTCAGTTTATGAAACAAAAAATTGCAATTTTAGGGGCAGGTTCTTGGGGAACAGCATTGGCTATGGTTTTAAAAGAAAATGGTCATGATGTATGTTTATGGGGAAATAATGCTTCTCAAATTGAAGAAATTAATACAAACCATACAAATCAACAATATTTACCAGAAGTTATTCTAAATGAAGAAATTTATGCAACAACAGATTTAGAAAAAGCACTATCAGGGGCAAATGCCGTTTTATTCGTGCTTCCAACTAAGGTTATTCGTTTAGTCGCTAAACAAGTGGCTCCTCTATTAGAAGGCAATCCTGTGATTATTCATGCAAGTAAAGGGTTGGAACAAGAAAGTTATTTGAGAATTTCTGAAATTTTACAACAAGAATTACCTGAAGAGAAGTATGAAGATATTGTCGTACTTTCTGGTCCTAGTCATGCAGAAGAAGTTGCTAAAAAAGATTTAACAACAATTACGGCTGCGTGTACTGAATTATCTTCTGCAAAAGTTGTTCAACAATTATTTAGCAATTCTTATTTCAGAGTGTATACGAATACGGATGTTATTGGTGTTGAATTAGGAGCAGCGTTGAAAAATGTTATCGCAGTAGGAGCGGGTGCCTTACATGGTTTAGGCTATGGAGATAATGCTAAGGCTGCTTTAATGACTCGTGGATTAGCGGAAATCAGTCGCTTAGGAATTGCTTTTGGAGCGGATCCTTTAACTTTTATTGGGTTAAGTGGAGTAGGTGATTTAATTGTAACTTGTACAAGTATTCATTCAAGAAACTGGCGTGCAGGAGATCAATTAGGCCAAGGGAAATCTTTAGACGATATTTTAGCCAATATGGGAATGGTTGTTGAAGGTGTTGAAACATGTAAAGCAGCTTATCAATTAGCTCAAGAAAAAGGGATTGAAATGCCGATTACAAACGCTGTTTACAATATTTTATACAATGGGAAAAATATTAAAACAGAAGTTTTACAATTGATGGAAAGAGAAAGAAAATCGGAAGTATCATTAAAATCACATCAAGAACAAATGGAGGTATCACAATGAAAAAAGTAAAAAAAGCAGTTATTCCAGCAGCCGGTCTAGGAACACGTTTGTTACCAGCAACAAAAGCGATGGCAAAAGAAATGTTACCGATCGTGGATAAACCAACGATTCAATATATTGTAGAAGAAGCTTTAGCTTCAGGAATTGAAGAGATTTTAATTGTTACAGGTAAGAGTAAACGTCCAATTGAAGACCATTTTGACTCTAATATTGAATTAGAATCTAATTTGGAATCAAAAGGAAAAACTGAATTATTGGAGTTAGTTCAAGAAACAACAGGAATTAAATTATACTTTGTTCGTCAATCTTATCCTAAAGGACTTGGAGATGCAGTACTTCAAGCAAAAGCTTTCGTTGGTGGTGAACCATTTGTTGTAATGCTTGGAGATGATATTGTTAAAGCAGAAATTCCATTAACAAGACAATTAATTGAAGGTTATGAAAAAACTCATGCTTCAAATATTGCAGTAATGGAAATTCCAATGGAAGATACAAATAAATACGGAATTATTGAACCAGAAAGTAAAGTAGCTGAAGATTTGTATAATGTTCGTCACTTTGTAGAAAAACCAAAACCAGAAGATGCACCAAGTAATTTAGCGATTATTGGACGTTACTTATTAACTCCTGAAATTTTTGATATTTTAGAAAATCAAAAACCAGGAGCTGGTGGAGAAATTCAATTAACAGATGCGATTGATACATTAAACCAAACTCAACGTGTATTTGCGAAGAAATTTGAAGGTACAAGATATGATGTTGGAAATAAACTTGGTTATATGACAACAAGTATCGAGTTCGGATTAGAGCATCCAGAAATTAAAGATGAATTAAAAGATTATATTATTGATTTAGCTCGTCAATTAGAAGGAAAATCTTCAAGCAATAAAGTTGTTGAATCAACTGAAAAAGAATAAAATAGAATAGAAATTAATAAGGCTGAACAACAAAAATTGCAATAGAGCAGTAGTTTTTGTTCAGTCTTCTTTTATAACTAAAGGTAAAGGAGATACGATAATGGAAGAAAGAACAATTTATGATGTGATTATTATTGGTTCAGGACCTGGGGGGATGACCGCAGCATTATATGCTTCACGTGCGAACTTAAAAACATTAATTTTAGAAAAAGGAGTTCCTGGAGGAGAATTATTAAATACATCTGATGTAGAAAATTACCCAGGATTTTCAAGTATTAGTGGACCAGATTTAGCAGACAATATGTATAAAGGAGCCATGCAATTTGGTGCAGAATATGCATATGGCAATGTAAGTAGTATTGAACTGGATGGAGATTTACGTATTGTTCATGCGGGGAAAAAATCTTATGCTGCTTATGCAGTAGTAATTGCGACTGGTTCCCATCACCGTAAATTAGGGGTTCCTGGTGAAGAGGAATATGCTGGAAGAGGTGTTTCTTATTGTGCGGTATGTGATGGAGCTTTCTTTAAAGGTAGTGATTTATTAGTCATCGGTGGAGGAGATTCTGCAGTTGAAGAAGGAACGTATTTAACACAATTTGCGAATAAAGTGACGATTGTTCATCGTAGAGATGCGTTACGTGCACAAAAGATTTTACAAGATCGTGCATTTTCGAATGAAAAAATGGACTTTTTATGGAATAAAGCTGTAGAAGAAATTTCAGGAGATGAGCAAAAAGTGACTCATGTTACATTAAGAGATACTCAAACTCAAGAACTTTCTAAAGTGGAAGCTGCGGGAGTATTCATTTATGTTGGCTTATTACCGTTGACAGAGCCATTTAAAGACTTAGGTATTACAAATGAAGAAGGATGGATTGTTACAAACGAAAAAATGGAAACAAGCATTCCTGGTATTTATGCAGTAGGAGATGTGCGTCAAAAACATTTAAGACAAATTACAACAGCTGTCGGTGATGGTGGAATTGCAGGAAATGAAACCTATCACTATGTAGAAAGTATTAAGGAAAAATTGGCGGAATAAGAGAATTGTTTGTTTGAAATAGAAATTCACATATTTGAGAAATGGGAGTTTTCTTAAAGAAAATATATCGAATTTGTAGCAACAGCCGTTGACAAATGTGTAGGATTTTGTTATTATAAACAGGCAAATCGTAAAAAAATCGATGAGTTATTGAA
>CAUQAL010000061.1:0-9755 GCA_963515985.1 uncultured Granulicatella sp. | reverse complement strand
TTCTCGCTGTAGCATAAGTAATATAAGCCACCTTCGATGGCTTATATTACGGGAAAATTCGAGACCTTAGGCTCGAATTTTAGGCATGAGATTCGCTTTAGCGAAGCTGCTGCCGTCCCCTGCTACCTCAGAGAAGTCCAGTTTTACTCAAATTGCGCGCGGTATAAACCAGCATAAAATCCCTGTTTTGCCAACAACTCTTCATGAGTCCCCTGTTCAATCACATTCCCTTTTTGCATCACTAAAATCTTATTCGCATTACGAATCGTTGATAAACGGTGTGCAATTACAAACGAAGTCTTATGTTCCATAATATGATCCATTGCTTTTTGAATTTGCATTTCCGTTCTTGTATCCACATTCGAAGTCGCTTCATCTAAAATGAAAATAGAAGGCGAAGCTAAAATCGCACGAGCAATCGTTAATAATTGTTTTTGCCCCCCAGATATATTATCCGTTTCTTCCGTAATATACGTATCATATCCATCCGGTAATTTACGAATAAAATCATCCGCAAAAGCTTGTTTCGCCGCCTGAACAACTTCTTCATCTGTTGCATCTGGACGACTATAACGAATATTTTCTCGAATCGTTCCTTTAAATAGCCAAGTATCTTGCAATACCATTCCAACTTTTGAACGAAGAGAATCCACTGTATAATCTTGAATATTATGTCCATCAATTTCAATTGCACCACTTGTAATATCATAGAAGCGCATTAATAAATTAATCACAGTTGTTTTCCCTGCACCTGTTGGACCTACAATCGCTACGGTCTCCCCTGCTTTAACATCAATATTCAAATCTTCCATTAATGTTACTTCTGGAGTATAGCCAAATGAAACATGCTTAAATTGAACATCTCCAATAATAACTGGAAGTTCTTCTTTATCACCTTCTTCTTCCATTTCTTCTGCATCTAATAATTCAAAAATTCGCTCAGCTGCTGCTAACATAGATTGGGTTAATCCAATCATATTGGCTGCATCTCCCATTGGTTGGCTAATATTACGCATATATTGCAAAATTGCTTGAATGCCACCAATGGTAATCATTCCACCAGAAGCAAATAATCCACCGACAATCGCTACAAATACATAAACAATATTATTAATTAAACGAGAAATTGGGAACATCATTCCTGCAAAGAATTGCGCTTTCCAAGCATGTTCATATAACTCATCATTTAACGCTTCAAATTCTGCTTGCGAACGTTCTTCGTAATTGAACGCTTTTACAATCTCATGTCCTCCATAATATTCTTCAATATAGCCATTTAAACGTCCTGTAGTTTCTTGGCGATTCGCAAATGCTGTAGAAGATTTCTTCCCAATTAATCCAATAATAAATAGAGAAAGAGGAATTCCTAAAAATCCAATAGTCGCCAATGGAATATTGACCGTAAACATCATAATGATAATTCCAAAGAAAGTCAAAACGGTTGTGAAAATTTGATTCGATACTTGTGAGAAAGAATCATCAATTGTTTGAATATCATTTGTTGCACGACTCAATAAGTCCCCTCTTGATTGTTCATCAAAATATCGAACTGGTAAACGTGTAAATTTTTCATCAATTTCTTTTTGTAATCGATAAATAATATCACTAGCAACACGAGACATAAAATATTTTCCTAAAAAGTTTAACCCTGCTGCTAAAATATATAAAATCGCTAAAGTTTTCGCAATCGCAAAAACTCCTTCTAAATCAACAGAAGTATAATTAGAAGCAATATAACTTTCACTAATTAACGTTGTTACATCCCCTAAAATTTTAGGCAATTGTACATCTAAAATAACTGAAATTAGGGATACTACTAATACAATCGTTACAATCACACGATCCGGCTTTAAATAACTTAATAATCGTTTTAAGACAGTTTTATTCATGAGTATCCTCCATTTCTTCTAAACTTGATTGAGAATTCATAATTTCTTGATAAATTTGGTTACTTTCTTTCAATTCATCATGTGTTCCAATTCCAACAACATTTCCTTCATGTAATACAATAATTTTAGTTGCATCTGTTACGGAAGAAATTCTTTGTGCAACGACAAAAATAATCGATTGTTGATTAATTTCTGCTAAATTCGCACGAAGTTTTGCTTCTGTTTTCGCATCTAATGCTGAGAAGCTATCATCATAAACATAGATGGAAGCGTGTTTTACTAATGCACGGGCAATCGATAATCTTTGTTTTTGTCCTCCAGAGAAATTATCTCCTTTTTGCTCTACATGAGCATCTAATCCTTCTTCTAAACTAGAAACAAACTCCCACGCTTCCGCTTGTTTTAATGCTTGAATCATTTCTTCATCTGTTGCATGCTCATTCCCAAATCTTAAATTATCTCGAATCGTCCCTTCAAATAACATACGATTTTGAGGTACAAATGCAATTTGCTCGCGTAGTTCTTTTTCGGTAAATTCCTGAATATTTACACCATTCATTAACAACTCTCCAGAAGTTGTATCTAAGAATCGCATTAATAAATTCACCAGTGTAGATTTTCCTGCCCCTGTTGAACCAATAATCGCAATTTTCTCTCCAACTTTTGCAGTAAAATCTACGTTATTTAGTATCGATTTTTCTGCTCCTTCATATTTGAAAGAAACATCTTTAAATTCTACTGTATCAATTTTTTCTAGCCCATAATCATCGCTCACAAATGTTTGAATATTTTCTTGTTCTAATACTTCATTGATTCTTTTTGCAGCTACAAGACCTTGAGGAATCATAATAAAGATAATCGATAGTAATAATAACGCTATTAATACAAGAACAGAATATTGAATAACTGCCATTAAAGCTCCCACTTCTAATTGAGATGCTTGAATTAAATGAGCTCCCACAAGAACAACCGCTAAATTCGCAAAATTAATCGTAATCATCATTAATGGCATAATCAAACTAAATTTAATATACATACCGAAGATTAATTTACGATACTTTTCATTCACTTGATCAAAACGTTCTACTTCATACTCACTCTTATTAAAGGCACGAACGACACGGATACCCGTTAATGAATCACGAATAATTTGTGTTAGTGTATCTGTCATTTGACGCATAATGGTAAAGTCTTTTGAAACAGTTTTGACTAATAATGCGACTGCAATTCCTAAAAATGGAATGGATCCTAATAATACTAATGACAATGTAAAATTCATACGAATAGAAAGAATAATAGAACCCACTAACAATAATGGAGCCATCAATACCATACTCATTGAAAATCCTAATGTTTGCGCTAAACTTTGAATATCTCTTGTTGTACGATTAATATAAGAAGATGTTCCAAACTTTTGGAAATCTTGCGTTGAGAAATGTTGAATTTTTGTAAACATACTCAAACGTAAATCTTTTGATAATCCCGCAGAGAATTTCCCGATAAAACGAACGACTAAAATTGATAACACTAAATCTAAAGTCGAAGTCAGTAACATGAATCCCCCCTGTTGTAAAATTACCGCTTGGTTTTGTTTTAAAATCCCATTACTGACTAATGTAGCTAAAATTGTTGGAGATAGTAAACTTGAACCCACTTGTAAAATCGTTAAAATCACAATTCCTGCTAATAATGCTCGATATCTACGAACATGATTCATGATTTGTTTCATTCATTTTCTTCCTTTCTATGTGAGAGTGTTTCGATTGGAATACTTTCAATCGTATTAATCATTTTGTGGATGACTTGAAAAGCATTTTCCAATTCTTCTTTTTCTTGAGTTGCTAATATTTTTTGAACCATTTCATGATTTCTTTTAGAAATAATTTTTCCAACTTCTTTTCCATAATCTGTCAAAGTTACTAGTGTTACTCGTTTATCTTTTGGATCATTCATACGAACGATATACCCATGTTTTTCTAATGAATTAACGAATTGGATGGCTGTTGAAGATTTAATTTCATAGAAACAGCTAATGTCTTTTATGGTTAGAGTTTTACCAAATTCTGATTCGTAATAATGCAAGAGAATTAAGACATTATTTTCCCGTATTGTAAGGTTAGGGGCGATACTTCTAAATACGTTTAGATGTTCAATTCTTAAAAATAATTTTATAATATCATCAAAAATTTGTTTTGTTGTCATGCAGTCTCTCCTTTCGATTTTGCTTTATTAGAGTTTAACAAAGAAAAGGTAGGTAGTCAACCTACTTATATCGTTCGAAAAATACTTTTCTGATATAGCAAGGACGGTAGCAGCCCTTGCGGTCTCATACCTAAAATTCGAGCCTCGGTCTCGAATTTTCCCTATAACATCAGCCATCATGGCTGATGTTATTTTTGCTACTTCCGAAAAGTATTTCCCTCTCTTTTTTGCATGCAAAAAAGGACAAGAATCGTTATCCTTGTCCTTTTCTTCTTTATTTTCTTTTTACGAGTTGCTATATGGACGGTTATAATCCCATAATATAGCTAACAAGCCTACTAGAGCTACTAACATTGTGGCAACTCCTGGTTTTCCAACCATTTGATGACCTTTTACTAATACAACTAAACAGATCACCATCAAGACTACTCGTATCCATATTCTAACTTTTGGATTCATCACATATGCTCCCATCTAATTTCACTTGGATTCATGATGACTGATTCATGATTTCCATTACCATCATAAACTTCAGTTTCTTGTGCTTCATTTGTATTATTGACAATTGCATATAAACCTTTTTCAGGATATGCATGTACTTCAACAGATAAATTAGAAGAATACCATTTTTTGAATTCTTGTTCTTTAGCAGCTGCATAGTATAAAACACGAAGTAATAATCTTGTGTTTTCAGGGCTATAAGGTAATCCTGCAAGATATACCCCACGACCTTTTCCGTATGGATTTGCAGCTAAATGAATTTCACCAAATTCTTTTCCTTCAGCATTGGCTGGCATTACAATACCTTCTACTTCTTGAGAAACTTTTGGATTGCTGAATTCTAATACTTCAGTGTTTTCAGTTAATCCATAGACATTCTTCATTCCTTCTCCGAAATCGATTTTGCGTACATCTTTAATATCTTCTGTAATGAAGTGAGTGTCTAATTCTTTTGTAAAATATTTATCAGTAGATAAGCTATATCCCATTTCACGTTCTACCCCTAGAACATCCGCTAATTGGAAATATCTACCTTGATGGTGAACAGCTGTTGGTTCTCCTACCCCAACAAATCCTCCACCATTGTATACAAACTCTCGAATTTTAGTAAGTAGTTCTGGATTTTTCCAAACATCCCCACCACTGAATGCAGTTCCTGCATCACCAGCATTAATAATTACATCCACGTCTTTTAAAATATCTGTTGTTAAAACATCTTCAAAACTAATGAATTGAACATCAACACTAGCACCACTTAAGGCTTCCATAATTCCTAAATAAGAATAAATTTGTTTATATGGTAATTCATGTGCCACCATATGAGATTGCCAAGTACGTAATTTACCCCATGCATTTAAAATAGCGACTTTTAAACCAACGTATGGTTTTGTATGTTTTACAACATCGTAAATCTCTCTAAATTCATCCGTTACTTGTTCAATATAGTCAACAAATTTAGGGAATTGATAAGCTAAACTTAAGTAGCCTCCATATCCAATTCGGTCAACTGGATTTCTCATAATCGCACGTCTTGCTGATAACCAATTTTTATTGGCTTCAATAGTTGGATCATTTCCTTCTCTAAATACATCTGGGAAGAAGTAAGGTAAGAATCTTCCTTCTGTGTATTTAACATGAGGAATATCAGAAATCATACGTAAAGTTGCTCCGCCCCCAACGGAACCAACTACTGCGTCTAAGCCAATTTCTTTAAAATATTTTCCATATGGTTCTGTACCAATCCAATTATCTCCTAGGAACATCATTGCTTCTTTTCCTGCATCATGTGCAAGGTCTACTAATTTCTTCGCTTCTGTTGCCACGAATTTTTGAATAAAGTCGATATAGTCTAAATAGGCTTTACTTGGTGTTCTAAATGTTGAGTTATAATAGCCTTCATCTACAATATCTTCCGCTCTTAGGCGATAACCTTTTTCTTTTGCGAAAGCTTCTAAAGCTGCTACTGAAACACTAGCACCATATCCAAACCAATCTACAAATTTTTCTTTTCCTAATTGATTAAAAATTAATGTGAAATGATAGAAGAAAGTTGTAAAACGTACAACATCTGTATCTGGGTTTTCTTTTAACCAATTTTTTAAATACGTTTGCATATATTCATTAGACGCCGGCTGACGGACATCAAATGGAATATCATGAGGAACATTTCCCCAGTTATTTGTAATATGGTTATACATTTGAGTAGGATCCCAAATAGCATATACTAAGAAAGACACCGTATATTCATGAAAAGCTTCTGCTCCATGAACGATAATCACATCTTTTTCTTTGTCTAATTCCCAATTTTCTACACTAACCACTTTCCCAGTTGTACGGTCAATGACTTCCCAATAAAGTTTTTCATCATGAACATAATCTGGTTGAACTTGATCTGTAAAATATCCATCCATAAATGGAATTTCTAATTCATTTGACGTTGCTAGATGAAATTTAGACATCACATAAATTTGTTGACATTCCTCCATATGTTTTTCAGCAAATTCATTATGATTTCTTGCAACAAAGTATGTTGTATAAATTTTTGCATCTAATTGTTTTGTTGCCTCGTCTAATTTCGTTCCATCACTATCACGAATGGCATCGGCTCCCCAACGGTCAATTAATTCTTTTGTTTCTTTCAGGAAATTAGCTTGACTTGGTAATGTTAAACGTCCTTTCGTCTTACTCATGGTGTTTCTCCTCTCTACTCTTTAGAACCACCCAAGGTCATTCCTTGTGTTAATTTATTTTGAACAAGAATATATAAAATTAATGTTGGTAACATTACTAATACCATCCCTGCATACATTTGACCATATTGTGCCGCTCCACGTTGAGCTTGTAATAAGTTTTTTAACCCAACTGGTAAAGTTTGACTTTTACCCGGCATTAATGTTAATGCAATGATATATTCATTCCAGAATGATAAGAAGTTAAATAAAATTACCGTAATAATACTTGGTCGTGCCATTGGAGTCATTACTTTGAACATAGTTGTAAAATAACCTGCTCCATCGATAGCTGCTGCTTCTTCAAATGTTGTTGGTAAAGTTTTGAAGAAGTTTGATAATAAGTAAATCGTAAATGGTAATGATGTAGAAGCATAAACTACTGCAAGTACAAAAATATTATTTAAGAAGAAGCCATTTGCGATTCCAAATGATTTTAATCCTTTATCCCAATCTAGTAGCATTAAAAAGATTGGAACAACAATATAGTTTACGTTAATGAATAATCCACCTTTTAGAAGTGTATTAATGAGTTTGCTTCCAGGGAATTTAAATCTTGCTAATACATAAGCAGCTGGAATCGCAACAGCTACTAAAATGATTAATGCTAATGCTGTTACAATAACAGAATTTAACATATAATCTCCCATTTTTGCACTTGTCCAAGCATCAATAAAGTTTTGGAAATAAAATCCTTTAGGTGCTGTCCATGGGCTACCATAAAACTCACTATTTTGCTTAATTGATGCGACAAATACCCAACCAACAGGCACAATAATGGAAATGGCTAAAGTAATTAACGCTACATAAATAAATGCTTTATATAAGCGTTCAAATGAACGAGTTTGCATTTTCATAATATGCCTCCTAATATTCTAGAATGTCACGTTTTGTAATGTGACTCACGATACCTGATAATCCAAATGAGAAGATAAATACAACTACCCCAATTGCCATACCATAACCAAAGGAAGAGTTTGTATAAGCTTGTGTAAACATGTAGCTTAAGAATACTTCTGTTGAACCATCTGGACCACCATTTGTTAAAATTTGTACTAATAAGAAACTTAAGTTAATCGTACTAATAATGAAGAATGTTAATGTTGTACGAATACTATTCCAAATTAACGGCAATGTTACATTGAAGAATTTACCAATTTTTCCTGCACCGTCTAGATCAGCTGCTTCATATAAGCTAGATGGAATATTTGCCATCCCAGCCATGTACATTACCATATAATACCCAATTGCTTGCCAAATTAAGGCAAATGCTAAAGAATAAATGACAACTCCTTGGTCTCCCAACCATAAACGTTCCAATGCTTTTGGTAAAATGGCATTTAATAAACCACCATTGGGATCATAAATCGCTGCAAATAAACCAGCAATAACTACGATTGATAAAATATTCGGAATATAGAAAATAATTCTAAAGAAATTATTTCCACGAATTTTCTCAGTTGTTAAAATTGATGCGAATAACACTGCTAAAACAACTGTTACAATCGTTACAATAACAATTAATAAAATCGTATTTTGAATTGTTCTTGAAAAATTCTCATCTTTCCATAAAGTTACAAAATTATCAAACCCTACAAATTGTTTGTTCTTTGAAAATCCACCCCAACGATACATGGACATTCTAAACACTTCAATCGTTGGATAAATTAAGAAAGTAAGAAATAATATAATGGCAGGTAATATACATGCTAGGATAAATCCTGCACGCTCTTTTTTCCGACGATTATTCATCTTCATGCTCCTATCTTTTATTTAAGTATAAAATAAAGCTGGGAATGGCTACCTCCTGAAAGAAAACTCTTGGAACTCTGAAACTACTTAAAACTGAGTTTATCTTTCCGGAAGAGCCCCTTTTCCCAGCTCCTTTTTCTATCCATTCAAACTAGTTGAAGAATTATTTTTCTACAGCCGCACCTAATTTTTGGCTTACTTCTTCAACTGATTTTTGCCAATCTGCTACAGATTTTTGACCAGATGCTACAGAGTCGATTTGACCGTATAATGTTTCTTTCATGTTTACACCTTCAACTGGTTTTGTAGCAATAAAGTTACCATTGATAACTCCATCTACTTCATCTACAACTTTGTATAAGCTTTGTAATTCAGCAGGTAATTTGCTTGTTACACCTTGAATTGGTTGAGCAGCATTGTGTTTAGCAAAGATTGCTGCTGCTTTATCAGAATATAAGAATGATAAGAATTCTTTAGCTTCTTTTTTGTTAGTTGCTGCTTCTGGAACCCAAATGTGTTCGAAGAATGAGTAAACGAAACGTTTGCCACCTTTTTCGATTGCTGGAGCAGCATTCATAGCCCATTTGAATCCATCAGCACGAGGAGCATCTTTCATTTCTCCAACTACCCATGTACCATTTGGCATGAATAAAGCTTTGTTATCTAATAATAATTGTTGGTTCTTAGTAAAGCTTTGTGGGTTAGCATTTGCTACTGTTGAAGGTTCAACATTTTTCACTAATTCGCCTAATGCATTGAAAGCTTTAGTTGCGCCATCAGAAGTGAAGATTCCTTTTTCATAGCTCATTGCTTTGTTGAATAAGTCAACGCCACCAGCATTTGCTAATAATGCAGGGAAGAAGCTATCTAAGTATCCAGTTGTTGGATAAGTAAATAATGAGATTCCTTCTGCTTTTGCTTTTTCTGCTAATTCTTTCATAGCTGGCATATCTTTTGGAACTTCCCAGCCTTTTTGTTCGAATAAGCCTTGGTTATAGAATAAACCAGTTGGTGCATAGAACATTGGTGCTAAGTAGTGTTTTCCATCACGATATGGATCTGTAACTGTAGAACCTAATACACCGTTTAATAATTTTTCAGAAACTTTTTTATCTTCTCCGTATACTTTCATATCGAATAAGTCAGAAATATCTGCTAAAGCTTTTTCTTTAATTAATGTTTC
>CAUQAL010000060.1:0-9789 GCA_963515985.1 uncultured Granulicatella sp. | reverse complement strand
ACTTGTCCAGCTTCTAAAGCTTGAACAGCAGCGTTAAATCCTAGAGCTTTAATTTCAATTTCAAAATTTTCTTCTTTTGCGATAGCTTTGATTAAATCCATATCAATTCCAACATAATTTCCAGAAGTGTCTTGGAATTCAAATGGGGCAAAAGTTGTGTCTGTTGCAATGGTATATTTTTTTGTTGCAGCTTCAATTGGACTAGAAAGAAGGAAAAATAAAATTCCTAATAAGCTAATCCAGAAGCTCTTTTTCTTAATGTTCGTATGTATTTTCATAAAGACCTCCATATTGTTAAAAATTAATGTGGGTCTAGTTTACTAGATTTTAATGTGAAAAACAAAAAACAGGTCTCATGTCATGTTACATTTTCTGACATAAGACCTGTATAGAGTCACTCTTTCTTTAAATGATGATTGAGTTCACTTAAAAGATTAATCATTGTATCAAGTTTTTGTTCCATTCGATGAAGTAGATAAATACTCATCGCAATTGGAAATCCCATATTACTAATTAAAGCAATGAGTGGTTGAAGAAAATCTGTTTCCATGAAATCACCTCCTATTTTAAAAAGGAAATTCCATAAAAAAATTACCCCCATAAAGGAGGTAATGCGTTAATTTTGTTGATCTAAACATTGTTGAATGGCTTTAGCGACACCACCATGCTTATTATCATCAGTTTGATATTTAGCGGTTTGCATAGCTTCTTGATTAGCATTTCCCATTGCTACACTATAACCAGCAAGTTTTAACATAGAAACGTCATTTGAATTATCTCCAATTGCAAAAACTTCATCCATTGAAATTCCTAAAGTGTTTGCAAAGTATTGAAGAGCAATTCCTTTTTGAGCATCTTTATGAGTTACTTCAATATTTGTTTTAAAAGAAGAAGTAACAACTAGATTAGGAAGTTTTTGTTCGACATAAGATTTAATTTCCATTAATGAATCTTCAGCTTCATAATTGGAAGTTAAGACTTTATAAATTTTGATCGTTGGGTCCTCTAAAACTTCCTCGAGGCTAGAAACATCTGTTGCATCAAAAAGTTTTTTTAATTTATCAAGTTCAGCTTCAAATTCTTCAGGAGTAAGCTCTGGATGATTTTCTTTAAAAGTAGCCACTCTTTTTGCAAATTTTTCTTTAAAATGTAAGGAGAATAATCCTTTAGATGTCATTATATCCCAATTGTTATGATGTTTTTCAATTTTTTGAACAAGATTACGTGTATCTTCATGAGAAAGTGTAACTTCTTTTATAATGGTACCATCTTCTTGATAAATAACGGCTCCATTTAATCCAATGACGGGGCATTGAATATTTGCAGGTTCTAAGCAAAGGGAAGCTTGGTAGAAATCTCTTCCTGAGCAAATGACAAAGGGAATATTCTTTTCTTGTAAATAGTGAACCATTTTAATATTGTCCGGATGAATTGTAGAATGATCTTGTAAAATTGTCCCATCCATATCACTGGCAAATAATCGAATCATAATTTCTCCTTTGTAGCTTCATGAATATGTTGGCGAAGCGTTGATAGATGTGCTTGAATTCTTTTGATACGAGGTTGACTCATATGCTTAAAATTTTGTACATCTTCCATTATTTCTTCAGATAGTTCTTTTACTTGTGGAATAATTCGATATTGTAATTGTTGAGTTCCTTTTTGAAGAACAGGAATCCCATTACTTAAAGTAGAAATATCCTCAGATAAGCTGACGATATTCTTATATAACTGTTCACGATTTTTCTTACCATTTTGTTTTGTTGTGAGTAAGGCAATCGTTCCACCGACAATACTTCCAAAAAGTAATCCTTTGACGAATTTTTTCATAAGTTGTTCTCCGTTTTTAATTTTTTTACTAATTATTTTACATGTTTAGCGATATTTTGTGCGATACTTGCTAATTCTTCGTGAGAATAGTCATGAGTTTCCCATTTTAATCCAAAACCTTCTTCATGTTTGTAACGAGGAATTAAATGGATATGTGAGTGGAAGACACTTTGGAAAGCTACTTCTCCATTATTATTTAAAATATTAACTCCTTTTACTTCAGGGTTCATTGCTTTTAAAGCACGAGCGATTTTTGGAATTCTACTAAATACAGCTGCAGCTAATTCTTCATCATATTCAAAAATATCTTTTACGTGTTTTTTGGGAACGACTAATGTATGACCAGGTGTTACTTGTCCTAAGTCTAAAAAGGCAATCACAACTTCATCTTCATAGATAATGTGTGCAGGAATTTCTTTAGAAATAATTTTATCAAAAATGCAATCTGACATAATAAAAACCTCCTAGATGTTTATAGTCAAATCGTACCACGAGAGTTGGTAGAATGCAATGTAACGATTCATTTTTTCTTCAAATGAAAGTTTCTAGGAACTAAGCTAAATTTTTGATATAATAATGCTAAATTGTGTAGGATTGGAGAAAGTTATGACATTAAAAGTAGATCATATGACAGCTGGTTATACTCAAGTTCCTGTCATTAAAAATATTTCTTTTGAAGTAAAATCAGGAGAAATTTGTGGACTCATTGGATTAAATGGAGCTGGAAAAAGTACAACGATTAAATGTATTACAAATTTTATTCAACCATTTTCGGGAGAGATTTCGATTCAAGGACATACGGTAGCAGAAAGTATTCGAGATTATCGTAAATTAATTGCAGTTATTCCAGAAACACCTGTATTATATGAAGAATTAACGTTTAGAGAACATATCGAATTAACAGCTCGTGCGTATCAACAAGATACGCCAGAAACAATGCATCGTGCGATGGAATTAGTAGAGCAGTTTCGGTTAACGAAACAATTAGACTGGTTCCCAGCTTATTTTTCAAAAGGAATGAAGCAAAAGGTACTTATTGTTTGTGCATTAATGTTAGACGTTCCACTATATGTAGTAGATGAACCATTTTTAGGATTGGATCCTTTAGGTATTCGTACATTATTAAAAGTGTTGAGAGAGAAAAAAGAATCGGGTGCTGCAATCTTAATGTCTACACATGTATTAGATACTGCAGAAAAATATTGTGATCGTTTCATTGTACTACATGATGGATTGGTTCAAGCACAAGGAGATTTAGAAACGCTTAAAGGTGAAGTTAAAATTGATGAAACTTCATTAGAAGACGTGTATTTTGCCTTAACAACGAATACAGGTGATCATCATGAATAGTGAACAATTGTGGGGAAGTCGTTTTAAGACTTATCAGAAAAAAGTAATGAAATATGCTAAATATATGATGAATGATCATTTTATGATCGTGTTCTTTTTCTTATTTGGCTTTCTATTATTTCAATATTCAACATGGTTAAAAACAATTCGTATTTTAGAATGGCCGTTGATATTATTTATCAGTTTATTATTAGCTATTTTTCCTTTATTTGGTGAAATTGCTACTTATGTGGAAGAAGCAGATTTACATTTTTTAAGTGTGATTGGAGAAGATTTTAAACCATATTTTAAACGTGCGATTCGTTATAGTTGGATTTTTCCATTAGTGATGAATTTTATTGCAACGATTTTTGTGTTGCCGATTTTTATGCAAGCATATGGGAACGGAATGATTCCATTTATTGCCATTTTTGTAACGCTATTATCACTAAAAGGATTTCATTTTATGATTCAAAAATCAATTTTTGAAGGAAAGTTACCGAAGAACGCTTTTTATAATGTAGCACTCTATTTGGTGAATAGTATTTGTTTGTTTGGAATTCTTTCTTTTATTCCAAAAGTGTTCTCTTTATCGATGGCACAAGTATTGGCAGTTCTTGCAATTGGACTTTATCGTTTTGCATCTGCTAAAAGGGTGAAATTCGACTGGAATGAAATGATTCAAAAAGAACAAGCACGTCAACAAAGAATTTTCCGAGTGATTGCTTTATTTGTAGATGTACCATTTTTAAAGAAACATCAAGCAAAACGTAATCAATCATTAGATAGTTTTGTTAAACACCTAACACCGAATCGGATTCACCCATATCGTTATTTATTAGTTCGAACAGCTTTAAGAAGCTCGAATTATGTTACGGTATTACTTCAAATGATTATCGTAACAGTTTTGTTATCATTTGCTAGTTCGATTTGGTATTGGATGATGGCAATTCAATCGATGATGATACTAGTGATTTGTTTCCAATTTGCCTCTTTATTTCAACATCCAAAAGCTCATTCGATTTATATTCATTCCTTATATGAACCAAAAGAGATGATGGATGATTTTATTGGAGTTGTTTTACAGTTAGTAGTTGGAGCAAGTGTGATTATTAGTTTATTAACAGCTTTAGTCTCAAAAAATGCTTTCGTATTAGCAGGGCTTTTATGGTACCCCGTATTATCTGCAGTATTTTTATATGGTTATTTAAAACCACGTTTAAATCGTAAAAAGAAAAGAAGATAGATTTTAACCGTGAAGCTTGACGGAAACATTGGGACAGCATAAAATGAAAGATAACGAATAAACTCAGAAATGGTCGGTAGGGATAGAAATATGGAACAAAATATGGATGCAGGATGGGAATTACATCCAATTGGGGGAGATACCGGTCAAGCTTATATGGCAGTTAGAGCTCAGGAGAGAGTCTTTTTAAAAAGAAATTCATCCCCTTTTTTAGCTGCTTTATCTGGTGAAGGTATTGCCCCTAAATTAATGTGGACCAAACGAGCAGGAAATGGAGATGTTTTAACTGCTCAAGAATGGTTATCTGGTCGATCCTTAACAACTGAAGAAATGAATTCGATGGAAGTGATTGATTTATTAAAGGAAATTCATCAGTCTCCAAATTTACTTTTAATGCTTCAAAAAATACAAGGGGAAGAATATACTGCCCAGCATTTTATTGAAGATTATTTAATCAATTTACAGACCGGTTTACAAACGCATCGTTTTTTATCTGAAGTGTTAGATTATTTAAAAGAAACATTACCGCTTGTATTAGAAGCAGGAAAAACAGTTTGTCATGGAGATTTAGATCGTCGTAATTTCTTATTGGCAAATGACAAATTATATTTAATAGATTGGGAAATGGTTCGTTTAGCAGATCCTGTATCGGACTTAACAATGATTTTAACCCAATATATTCCTGTTCACCAATGGGGTGAGTGGCTAGATGCCTATGGTTTAAACTTATCAACGAATATTTATCAACGAATTGAATGGTATGCTTTGATGAATTGTTTAAACTTTATTAAGAAAAGTCATTTTGAAGGCCGTTATTATGAAATGAATGAAAAAATTTTAGTTGTAAAATCAATTTACAATCATCGTTTGATGAAAGAAGAGGAGTAAAAAGATTGCGTTTAAGAAATAAACCATGGGCTAAAGATACTTTATTAGCTCATCCAGAAATGGTGATTCAAAATCCAGAAGAATGGAAAGGACGCTGGAAAGAGCGTTTTGGAAATGATCATCCAATTCATATTGAAATCGGGTCTGGAAAAGGTCAATTTGTTAGTGAAATGGCTAAGAAAAATCCTAATATTAATTATATCGGGATTGAAATTCAAACAAGTGTCATTGTTGTTGCGTTAGAAAAAGCATTAGCTGCTCAAGTTCCAAATTTACAATTATTACATATTGATGGTGGAACAGTGACAGATTATTTTGAAGATGCTGAAGTGGATCGAATTTATTTGAATTTCTCTGATCCATGGCCTAAAAAACGTCATGCGAAAAGACGCTTGACTCATGCAGATTTTCTAAAAGCATATGAACAAGTATTACCACTAGAGGGTGAAATTCATTTTAAAACAGATAATCGAGGCTTATTTGAATATAGTTTAGCTTCGTTCTCTCAATTTGGAATGATTTTAAAACAAGTGTGGTTAGATTTACACCAAGTAGAGTTTGAAGGCAATGTGATGACCGAATATGAAGAAAAATTTTCTGCTAAAGGACATCCAATTTATCGAGTAGAAGCAATTTTTCCAAAAGAACGTCATCCCTATGAAGTAAAGTAGAGGAGTGGTAAAATGTTAAAAAATAAATCATCTTTTACAGCAGGATTTTTCATTGCAACTGGAGCTTTTCTAGGAGCATGGCTTGTTTCTAAATTTTATGAAAAGAAGCTAGTCAATGGGGATGTTATAGTAGGGAATGTTCGTCGTTTATTTACCGTTGTAGGTACAATTGAAGGCTCATGGATTGAAATGGAACCAGTGTATATTGAACAAGAAGATTTTAGCGGTTATGTATACTATGGTGGCATTACTCGTAAAGAACAAGAAGAATTGGTACAATACGAATTTTATGCAGATGCCAAAACAGGGGCAATTCTAGATTTATATAAAATAGCGTCAGCGTAATGGGCAAGGAAGGCTCATAAAAAGAGTGACGTGAAAAAGGAGCTCTGAAAGGACTGGGAACGGTACATTAGAGCTTTTTATTCTTATGGAGGCAAGAACAATGGAAAAGAAAACAGAAAGTTTAATTAAAACTTTAACAGAATTACAATCAACAAGTGGACATGAAAAAAATGTTCGAGAATATATGAGAAAAGAAATGGAACCATTAGTCGACCGTATTGAGCAAGATGGTTTAGGAGGCATTTTTGGGGTTCGAGAACATAAAGATGCGAATGCACCTAAAATTATGATTGCTGCACATATGGATGAAGTTGGATTTATGGTGACAAATATCACTGCAACAGGTTTATTAAAAGTTAGCCCATTAGGTGGTTGGAATCCATATGTTGTTTCAGCGCAACGTTTTACATTGCAAACTCGTAAAGGAGATTATCCTGTTGTTTCTAGCTCTGTTCCTCCCCATTTATTACGTGCAGCTGGTGGGCAACAAGCTTCTGTGAAAGTAACAGATATTTTATTTGATGCTGGATTTACTTCAAAAGAAGAAGCTGAGGAATACGGAGTTCGACCTGGGGATACCATAGTGCCTTTAGTGGAAACTATTTGGACAGCGAATAAAAAACGAATGATTGCAAAATCATGGGATAATCGTTATGGTTGTACAGTAGTATTAGAAGCTTTACGTGAATTGAAAAATGAAGATTTACCAAACACACTAATTGCTGGAGCAAATGTTCAAGAAGAAGTTGGATTACGTGGGACAGGTCCAAGTGTTACAAAATTTAATCCAGATTTATTCTTTGCAGTAGACTGTTCGGCAGCAGATGATCTAACCGGTTCTAAAGATACATTTGGACATTTAGATCAAGGATTTTTATTAAGAATATTAGATCCTGGATTGATCACATTACCTCGTATGAAGGAATTTTTAGAAGATACTGCTTTAACGCATAATATTCCATTCCAATATTTTGTTTCTCAAGGTGGAACAGATGCAGGAAAAGCTCACTTAATGAATCAAGGAGTTCCAAGTGCAGTTATTGGGGTATGTGCTCGTTATATTCATACGCATCAAACAATGTTCTCCATTAAAGACTATGAAGCAGCACGTGAAATGGTTATTCAAACGATTCGTGCATTAGATCGTAGTACAGTTGATACTATTTTAGATGGAAGAACAAATTAATTAAAAAAATAATTTTAAGGAGACTACTATGTGGTTAAGTTTTTATAATCAAGAAGGTATTTCAGATACATTATTATTAACATCAGGAACGGCAAGTCGTTATGATGTTGCAATTGAAACAAAAAATGGAGTAACACGTGTATTCGATGAAAAAACAAATACAGTGATTGGTTACAATATTGCAGGAATTTCAAATCATATCCGTTTTGAAAAAGCGGGACAACAATTTTTATCAGAGGAAGAACAAGCAACTGTGAAAACATTAATCCAAGAAGCTGGATTTGATGGTGAAGCATTAGATTTATCTCCAAAAGATACTTTAGTTGTTGGATACGTTGAAACTTGTGTTCCTCATGAAGACTCAGATCATTTACATGTTACACAAACACGTGTTAGCCAAGATACTGTATTACAAATTGTTTGTGGAGCTCCAAATGTAAAAGCAGGACAAAAAGTTGTAGTAGCTACACCAGGAACTGTAATGCCAAATGGGAGTATTATTTGGGCAGGAGAATTACGTGGCGTAGCAAGTCACGGAATGTTATGTTCTGCTCGTGAATTAGGATTAGAAAATGCTCCGGCTAAAAAAGGAATTTTAGTGTTAAATGATGATGCTGTTATTGGAGAGCCATTTAAAGGTTAAAAAATCGAAGAGGAGTGGTATTATTGTCAGATAACCATCGTTCGATCAGAGAGATTAGTAATCAATATTTACCAAATAAACAAAGTTCCCAAAGAAGGTGGGTAGACTTTCCAAATTATTTACACCCAAAAGAAGAAATTTCTTTTGGAACAAATCAAAATAGTGAACAGGAAACGACTGTAGAACATTACTTGCCTTTTTCAAAGCAACAGAAATCTGCTTTAGAAGAAAAAGATGCTCCTCAGACAAAAGATGGAATTTTCCAATCCTTTAAAGAAAGTAGTCAAAGAGGAAATAATCGGGAGAAATGGCGTAGTTTTTTACAAGAAAAGCCTGCAAGAAAAAGATTCATTCCTTCTACAGTTCCTTCTATTTTAAAAGGAATGACACCTTTAATGCCGAAAAAGGTAGAAATTCCTTATAAAGTATTAGAAGAGAGATTAAGAGTGGATGCAGAGGATTTGTTAATTTTTTCGAGTGAAGAAATACCTTTAGTCATGGTAGAAGAGATAGCTGTAGCTCAAGAGGAAATAAAAGAAGCAAATCATAAGCCATCAAAAATTCAATCAGCTTTATCTTCAGTTCAAATGGTTCAGGATACATTATTGAGTAGTTTGCCTGACACACAAGCAATGGAAGTTTTAGCACCAGAATTACACCCTTTACCTGGAAAACAAAGAAGAGCAATGAATCGAACATTATCTTGGATTATGGAGCAGGAACAAGGAAAAGATACATTGCCATATAGTCAAAAGTAAAAATAGGAAGTGGAATTGATCATGGATAAAAGTAAAATTTATCATTTTACGGGTATAAAAGGTTCAGGAATGAGCGCATTAGCCTTAGTATTGCATGGAGAAGGATATTCTGTTCAAGGTTCTGACTTGGAGAATTATTTCTTTACTCAAAAAGGCTTAGAAGATGCGGGAATCAAAATGTTTCCGTTTAGTGCAGATAATATTCAAGAAGGACAAGTTGTTATTGCTGGAAATGCTTTTCCAGATAGTCACGAAGAATTAGTAGCAGCACGTGAAAAAGGGATTGAAGTGATTCGTTATCATAAATTTTTAGGTGAATTATTAAAAGGATACCAAAGTGTTGCAATAACAGGTTCGCATGGAAAAACAAGTACAACAGGATTATTAGCGCATGTTTTAAGTGCAATGGAACCAACTAGTTATTTAATTGGTGATGGTACAGGACATGGAGTAGAAGCATCTGAATATTTTGTATTAGAAGCTTGTGAATACAAACGACATTTTATGGCGTATAAACCTGATTATGCCATTATGACGAATATCGATTTTGATCATCCTGATTATTATACGGATATTGACGATGTTCAAAGTGCTTTTGAATCATTTGGTCGTCAAGTGAAAAAAGGAATTATTGCATGTGGTGATGATGCAAGATTACGTGAGTTAGATGTAACAACGCCAATTACCTATTATGGAATTGCTAAAGGAAATGATGTTGTAGCTGAAAATATTGAAAAAGATACACAAGGAAGTCATTTTGATGTTTATATCCATGGACAATTCTATGGTCAATTCGATATTCCAACATTTGGAACACATAATATTTTAAATGCATTAGCGATTATTACATTCTACTATTTAAATGATTTTAATCCAGAAGAATTAGCAGCTAA
>CAUQAL010000059.1:0-9854 GCA_963515985.1 uncultured Granulicatella sp. | reverse complement strand
TTTAATTCAACTGCATATTCCATTGGAAGTTCTTTTGTAAATGGTTCAACGAATCCCATGACAATCATCTCTGTTGCTTCAGATTCACTAATTCCTCTACTCATTAAGTAGAATAATTGTTCTTCAGAAATTTTTGATACTTTTGCTTCATGTTCTAAAGCGACTTTATCATTATGAATTTCATTAAATGGAATTGTATCTGATTTCGATAAATCGTCCATAATAATCGTGTCACATTCGATATGAGAAATTGAATAATCAGATTTCTTACTGAATGTTACTTGTCCACGATAGTTTACGACACCACCATCTTTTGCGATTGATTTTGAAACAATCGAACTAGAAGTATGAGGTGCATTATGAATCATTTTTGCCCCTGTATCTTGGTGTTGACCTTCTCCAGCAAAGGCAATTGATAACATTGTTCCTTTTGCATAAGGTCCTTCTAAAAATACAGAAGGATATTTCATTGTTGTTTTTGCTCCTAAGTTTCCATCAATCCATTCAACTGTTCCATGAGCTGCTGCACGAGCACGTTTTGTTACAAGATTGTAGACATTGTCAGACCAGTTTTGAATCGTTGTATAACGGCAGTATCCACCTTCTTCTACGAAGATTTCTACAATCGCAGCGTGTAAGCTATTTGATGAGTATGTTGGTGCTGTGCATCCTTCTACATAGTGAACGCTTGCGCCTTCATCTACAATAATTAATGTACGTTCAAATTGTCCCATATTTTGGTCATTAATACGGAAATAGGTTTGAAGTGGAACATCACATTTTACGCCTTTTGGTACGTAAATAAACGTTCCTCCTGACCATACTGCTGAATTTAATGCTGCTAATTTATTGTCTGTTGGTGGTACTAATTTTGCAAAATATTTTTCGAATAATTCTGGGTATTCTTTTAATGCTGAGTCTGTATCGGTGAAGACAATTCCTAGTTTATCAAATTCTTCTTTCATATTGTGATACACAACTTCTGACTCAAACTGTGCAGATGCCCCTGCTAAATAAGCACGTTCTGCTTCTGGAATCCCAATTTTTTCAAATGTATCTTTGATTTTCTCAGGAACATCATCCCAAGAACGAGCTGGTTTATCACTCGCACGTTTGAAATAGGTAATCGCATCAAAATCAATGTCTGATAAATCTGCTCCCCATGTTTGCATTGGCATTTTTTCAAATACTTTTAAAGATTTTAGTCGGAATTCAAGCATCCATTCTGGTTCGTTTTTCATTTTTGAAATGGTACGAACGACTTCTTCGCTTAATCCAACTCCACTATCAAATACGGGCGTTACATCTTCATGAAAGCCATACTTGTAATCTTCTAATTCTGGAACTCCACTCATTTTTATATTCCTTTCTTGTTTTTCTGTTCAACTGCTTTTTCTAATGCTTTCCATGCTAAGGTTGCACATTTAATACGTGCAGGAAATTTAAAAACTCCACTTAGTAAGGCAGCATCTTCTAATCGATCTTCATTCACACTTTGTCCTTGCACTAATTTTGAGAAATCTTCTGCTAATTCCAAAGCTTCTGGTAAAGTTTTTCCTTCTAAAATAACACACATCATACTCGCACTCGCCATACTTATAGAACATCCTTGTCCATCAAAGCGAGCACTTGTAATATGACCATCGTCTGATAATTCTAATTGTAACTGTAATACATCGCCACAAGTCGGATTATTTAACTCGATAACTTCAGCTGTTTTTTCAGTTTGAATCCCTTTATGACGAGGAAAATTCGAATGGTCTAAAATCACTTGACGATATAATTGATCTAATTTAGATAAAGCCATCTGAGAAAAACTCCTTTACTTTTTGTAATGCTTCTATGAAAAATTCAGCTTCTTCCATTGTATTATAAATATAAAAACTAATACGGGCAGTTGAAGAAACGCATAAATCTCTCATTAATGGTTGCGCACAATGATGTCCTGCACGAATTGCGACTCCTTCCATATCTAAGGCAGTTGCTAAATCGTGAGGGTGAACGCCATCCATTGTAAATGAAATGACGCCACTTCTTCTTGAAACATCCGTTGGACCATGAACGGTCACACCTTCCATTTGTGTTAATTCGTCATAAACATATGCTACTAATTGTTGTTCATGAGCATGAATCTGATCCATACCAATTTGTTCTAAATAATCAATCGCTGCCCCTAGTGCTATTCCACCGGCAATATTAGGCGTGCCTGCTTCAAATTTCCATGGAAGTTCATTCCATGTACTTTCTTTTTCATACACGAAATCAATCATTTCCCCACCAAATTCAATGGGTTGCATTTCTTCTAATAATGCATGCTTCCCATATAAGACACCAATGCCTGTCGGAGCTAACATTTTATGACCACTAAACGCATAAAAATCACAATCTAAGTCTTGTACATCGATTTTCATATGCGGTGCTGCTTGAGCTCCATCAACAACTAATACTCCTCCAACTTCATGGACGATTTGTGCTAATTCTTTAATTGGCTGAATGGTTCCTAACACATTAGAAGCATGCGCAATTGAAACAATTTTTGCTTGATGAGTTAACACTTCTTTTGTAGCTTGTACATCTAAATCCCCTTCCTCAGTTAATGGAAGGAAGTTTAAACTAGCTCCTGTTTGAAGTGCTAATTGTTGCCATGGAACAAAATTAGAATGATGCTCCGTTTTACTAATCCAAATCTCGTCTCCTTCATGAAGGCGATATTTGGCAAAACCTTGCGCCACCCAATTGATTCCAGTCGTTGTTCCTCTTGTAAACAATACTTCCTTTATCGAAGAAGCGTTGATAAATGTTTGCACTTTATGACGACTCGCTTCATAGGCATCTGTTGCTAGCTGAGCGAGTGTATGCACACCACGATGAATATTGGCATTGTAATCGTGATAATACTCTTCGATACAACGAATCACACTTTCAGGCTTTTGCGTTGTAGCGGCATTATCCAAATACACTAATGGTTCATCATTAACGGTTCTAGTTAAAATTGGAAAATCTTTTCGAATGTCATTACTGTTCATCATTTTTCGCCAACTTTTGATCAATCATTTCTACTAATTCTTTTTGTGTATTTTGTGCTGGAATGGCACTAATTACAGAACCTAAGAATCCACGAATTACTAAACGTTTCGCTTCTGCTTGGCTAATTCCACGGCTTGTTAAGTAGAATAATTGTTCGTCATCCACTTGTCCTACACTTGCCGCATGTCCTGCTGTTACTTCATTTTCATCAATTAATAAAATTGGGTTTGCATCTCCACGTCCGCCTTCAGAAAGCATTAATACACGGCTCTCTTGTTGTGCATCTGCGAATTTTGCGCCTTTAATAATATGTCCAATTCCGTTAAATGTTAACGTTGATTTATCAAGAATAACTCCATGTTGTAAAATATGTCCCACTGAGTGATTTGCATAGTTTGTCACTCTTGTATCAATTCCTTGAACTTGTTTACCAGTTGAGATGGCAACAACATTTACTTTTGCAGTAGAACCTGCTCCACGTAATTCACTATCGAAGTCAGCAATCACATTTCCGTCATTCATAATGCCTAATGCCCACTCAATTGTTGCATCTTTTTCTAAATAACCACGGCGATTCATGTAGGCATCCGTTGGTTGTCCTAATGTATCAACCGCTGCAAAATGAACTTTTGCTCCTTCTTTTGCAATCACTTCTACAATGATATTCGCAGTATTTTTACGATCTCCAATACTTTCGAAACGTTCCACATAAGATAGTGAACTATTTTCTTCAGCAACAATTAATACGTGTTTTACGAATGCTTCGTCTACTGTATTATTTTGTACAAAATGAGATTCAATAATATCTTCTACTACAACATTTTTAGGAACATAAATGAAAATTCCTGAATTAACCATTGCTGCATGATACGCTGTTAAGCTATCTTCATCCACTGGTACAGCTTTTGTCATATAGTATGGTTTCACTAATTCTGGATATTGTTGCAATGCTTCAAATAAATCCATTACTAATACATCTTGCATAGCTGTTTCAACATTCATCTCTTCCCAGTAAGAAACAGCTCCTAATTGAACAATTTTTGCACTTCCTACTGCACTTGGAATGTCTTTTTCTAATTCTGTAATGATTGAGTTTGCTTCTCCAATTTCACTTTGGAATAAATTCCAGCGATGGAATTTTACACGCTCAATAAATGGTAATGGTAATTGTTTCGCTAATTCCAATGCTTTTAAACGAATGTCTAAAAACCAATCTGGTTCATTCTTTAGAAGTGAGAATGAAGTCAGTTGTTCTGGTGTTACGGTTAATTTCTCTGCCATTCTCTTTCTCCTATTCTTGATGTTCTAAAGAAATTCCTAATTCTTCACTAATTCCTTTATATCCTTCTGCTTCTAGACGTTTTGCTAATGCAGCATCTCCAGTCATTACGACACGTCCGTCCATCATAATATGAACAACATCTGGTTCAATATAATTTAATAAACGTTGATAGTGAGTAATAATTAATGATCCAAAGTTTTCCCCACGCATAGCATTAACGCCACGAGAAACAACTTTAAGCGCATCAATATCTAACCCTGAGTCAATTTCATCTAAAATAGCAAAACTTGGCTCAATCATCATTAATTGAAGAATTTCATTACGTTTCTTTTCTCCACCAGAGAATCCTTCATTCAAGTAACGTTCTGCCATTTCTTCTGGCATATCTAAAATTTCCATTTTTTCATCTAATTTTTTGATGAACTCACGAACACCCATTTTATTGTCTTCATCACGACGAGCATTAATGGCTGAACGCATAAATTCTGCATTTGTTACTCCAGCGATTTCACTTGGATATTGCATTGCTAAAAACAAACCTGCACGAGCACGTTCATCTACTTCCATTTCAAGAACGTTTTCTCCATCTAATAAGATTTCTCCTTCTGTTACTTCATAACTTGGATGTCCCATAATCGCTGCAGAAAGAGTTGATTTTCCTGTTCCATTCGGTCCCATAACTGCATGGATTTCTCCAGTATTGATGGTTAAATTCACACCTTTTAAAATTTCTTTATCTTCAATTGACACATGTAAATTTTTAATTTCTAATGTTGCCATTATTAAGCCCCTTTCAAAATAAATCCTCAATCATATAACAGAATTTTTTATCTGTCACATTAACAATATTTTATCTTAAATGAGAACGATTATCAAAAGATAACGTTTCGAATTCATATCTTCTACTGCAAGTTTTTCACTTATTTTCATATAAAAATCTTTTCATTTTCATGAAAATGGAGTATCATATAAACTACTTACAATGCGAAAGGGGAAAATCAGATGCAACAATATCCTTTAATAGGAATTTCAGGGAATCATCGTCAAGATAATACTGAACATGATACCTATATCCTATCTTATGCACCTAACGGATTTGTTACTGGTTTAGAAAGAGCAAAAGCCATTCCAGTAATCTTACCGATTGTTTCTCAAGAAACAGCTCACGAATATATTTCAAGAGTTGACGCATTAGTTTTATCAGGAGGGCAAGATGTTTCACCTCTTTTATATGGAGAAGAACCTCATATTAACTTAGGAAGAACTTATCCAGTAAGAGATGCGTATGAACTTGCGCTAATTGAAGAAGCTTATCGTCAACGTAAACCAATTCTTGCCATCTGTAGAGGTATGCAAATTTTAAATGTTGCTTTTGGTGGTACTTTATATCAAGACATTCAATCGCAATATCCAGAATCAACGATTTTACATGTTCAAAAAACAATGCCTTCTACTGCTACTCATACGATTGAACTAGCAGAAGGCTGTGAATTATCTAAAATATTTGGAACAAAGACAGCGATTAATTCGTATCATCATCAAGCGGTGAAAGAACTTGCTCCAAACTTCAAAGCTGTTGCTTGGAGTACTGATGGATTAATCGAAGCTTTTGAATCAAATGAAGAAGGACAATATATTTTAGCAATACAAGGTCATCCAGAAACAATGGTAAACGATGACGAAGGAATGCAAGAATTGTTCAACTATTTTGTACAGTACGTGAGAGAGAAAAGACTTTTCTAACATGTAGTATTTAGGACGCAAGCAGCCTCGCTTTGCGAGTCTCATTGCTAAACTTCGAGCCTAGGTCTCGAAGTTTCCTACAATAAAAGCCACTTCGAGTGGCTTTTATTGTTCATACTACATTGAAAAGTCTTTTCTCTTTTTTTCAATTTCTAACACTAAAATAAGAAAAATAGACTTTTCTAATATCTAGTAAATAGAAGAAAAAGAAAGAGAAAACGTATGGCAGTTCACTGTCTCATACGTTTTCTCTTTTTGTATATCGTTAAAATCGGAAGAAATAGACTTTTCTCCGTAGCAAAAGTAATAAAAGCCACTAAAAAGTGGCTTTTGTTACTGGAAAATTCGAGACCTTGGCTCGAATTTTAGGTATGAGACTTGCAAAGCAAGGCTGCTACCGTCCTTTTTGCTACTCCAAAGAAAAGTCTATTACTGTAGATTTCTGTAGATTCTTAAATCTTCTTAAATTTCGCAATAAATCCTAATACTGGACTTAGTGTTTTTGTGAAGTTACCGACTGGTTGTACGAGTCTTCCTCCAAATTGACGTTTGAAGTTAAAGTTTCCTTCATTTTGGTTCGCTTGATTCGTTTCAATCGTTCCATAGAAATTATAATACTTAAATCCATTGTCTTTCGCATATTTCATCATTTCCCAGTTCAATAAGCTTGAACCACCAAAGTTTAAGTATTCTTCATGAGAACCACCAAATACTGAAATGACTTCATCCCCATAACACATAAATAAGTATCCTGATAAAGCTAACATAGGATTATGAATATCTAATGCTTCAAAAGTCTTTTTACGTTTTTGATAACTCGCTAATTGATCTTTTGCATCTGTAATTAATCCACGTGTTTTCTTCACATGTTTTCCTTCTTCTTCACGGACTGCCAATTCTTTTTCCAACTCTTCCACTCGATTCGTGAAGAATTCAATTCTTTCATGATAATAAGCTTTATAAGCTTCAACATCTAAGAAAGCAACCATGTATTTCACTTTATCTTGGAAAGCTTCTTTCATTTGTTGGAAATAACTGAAATCTTGTACTCGGAATCCTTTTCTAACAGAAGTTTCACTTAAAATAGAGTAGAAAATTTCTAAATCATCTAATTCTAATTCACGAATCGTAATATGAGATTCTACCGCTTTACGTAAGTCACGTTTTAATGAATTTGAATAATCTTTATAAATCGCTTCGCTATCGTCATATTCTGATAAATCTTTTCTGAACAATTGCCCCATAACTACTCGACCATCTAAATCTAAGAAACGATCATATCCAGCTTTTTCAAAATTCGCTAGTAATTCTGGATAACGGCACTCTTCTACGACTTCTAAAGATTCATTAATCACTTTATTCATCATATATGGATTCATTTCTACTCTGGCAATGCCTTGTTCTTTCAAGAATTCTTCTAAACTTTCTAACATTTGAGGAAGTTGGGCAATTTTATCATCTTCAAATAATGGACCTTGAATCAAAACGGCTTCTTTAAAAAATCTAAAACGTCTACGAATTCCTACTAATCCTTGAGCAATCCATTCGTCTCCTTCTGTCCAAGCAATAAAGAAAACTTCTTCAAATACACTACGTTGCCCGTGAACTTCTGCCATTTGTCTTGTTTGTAAAAAATTGGCACTCTCAAAACTTTCTTGACGTTGTTCAAAAATTTCTGCTGAAATTAATTGTACTTGCATTCTAGTTTTCACACCCTTCTTTCTTCTCACAAACAATTGGTAAATCTTTATCTAATAAGCTCGCAAATGCTGCTTCATCCACTTCTTCTAATGTATAAATCCAGTTCACAGCTGTATCCACTTGGTTTAACATTTCAGGATTATCTTCTAATTCTTTATGCCAAGCGACTACTTTTCCTGATAATGGACTGACAAATTCTGTAACAGCTTTTGCTGCTTCCACACTCATAAATGAATCTTCTGTTGTTAAATTTTCTTGGTTAAATAATTCTACAAAACTAACATCTCCAATATCATCTTGACCTTTTGGAGAAATACCTACTATATAACGATTGTCCTCTTGTTTAATCCATAATCCATTTTCACTATATTTAATCATTTGATTCACCTTTCAATAATCGTTCATATTGTTCTTCTTTAAACCCGAAAAACACTGCTTTATCTGATACTAATAATGGGCGTTTAATTAACATTCCATCACTGGCTAATAATTCCATCGCTTTAGAAGTTTCCATTGTTTTAATAACATCTTTTAATCCTAATTTACGATATAATTCTCCACTAGTGTTGAATACTTTTGTTAGTGGTAATGCACTTCTTTCAAATAAGACTTGTAATTCTTCTGAAGTTGGATGATCTTCACGAATATCTTTTACTTCAAATGGAATATTGTGTAGCTCTAACCATTTTAAGGCTTTCTTACAAGTTGTACATTTTGGATGGCTATAAATAATCATGTTTGTTCTCCCTTACGCTCTTGCTTTTAAAAATTCTTCTGGTAATTGTTGTTGTTGTCTTGTTTGTTGGTTAAATGGATCCTCATCTTCTCCAAAAATATTACTCTTGAAGTGATATCTCATTGACATCATTAACCCAATCCCCATCATATTTCCTAATAGAGAAGATCCCCCTTGAGAAATAAATGGTAATGGAATCCCTGTTAATGGTAATAAACCAATTGTCATTCCGATATTTTCTACAACGTGGAATAAAATCATCATAATAACTCCCGTTGCAATATAAGAATAAAACTCATTTTTTGTATCAAAACATACACGAATCATTTGGTAAATTAAAATAAAATACACAGTAATTAAGAATGTTCCTCCGAGGAATCCGAAGTTTTCGCCAATGGTTGCAAAAATTAAGTCTGACTCACGAACGGGAACGTACACTTCTGAATGTCCATATCCTTTACCGAACATTTTTCCTGAACCGATTGCTTTCAAGCTTTGGAATAATTGGAATCCTGCTCCACCTTGATCACGATATGGATCTAACCATGAATCGATACGTCCGAATTGATAATTTTTGAATCCGATATTTAATAATAATTGTCGGTTGTACACTACTAAGTAAATTAATAATGAACCAATTAGAACGGCTGTTAAAATTAATGGTAATAAGATTTTCCAGCTAATTCCTGACATAATCATGACGCCGCCTAGAATCATTAAGAATACTAATGTTGTTCCTAAGTCGTTTTGTAGGATAACGAGTAATAAGGCTGGTAATGATATGGCGATTAATTTTGCAAATAGATACCAATCTGTACTTCTTGTACGGTACTTCGTTAGTCGGTTATGGTCGGTCGCTACTTTTGCCAGCATCAGGATATAAAATATTTTTACGATTTCCGATGGTTGGAAGGAGAAGCTGGCGATTCTGAACCAACTTTTTGCACCGGTTGCGGCTGCGGTTCCTCTGTCGTAGAAGAATAGGACGGCTACTAGGAGTAGGAGTCCTATGATGTAACTCAGGGTGGTTAGTTTCCATAGTTGTTCTGAGTCAAATTGCATGATAACGATAATAGCGATTGTGCCAACTACGTACCAAGCAAATTGCATGAAGACGGTTCTGAGGGATCCGTGTGCTACTTGGATATAGGTGGTTGATAATAGTGTCGCTATGCTGATTAATGCTAGTAATAAGACGGGTAGGATGATTCCGTAATCGATGCGGGAATCTTGTTCGTCGTACATAATTTTCCTTTTCATTGGTAACTCCTTTTCTATTATTGTATCTAATGTCTGAGTTCTATATTCTGATGGAATATAACGTACTTATTGTAACATAGAAACGAACAGAAATGCTAATTCAAT